>JAIRNG010000152.1 GCA_031258135.1 Mediterranea sp. (in: CFB group bacteria) | reverse complement strand
AATTCTTCCTTGAAGCATTGGCGGAAGTAGGAGAGGTTGTTGACGCCTACCTTGAAAGCTATCTCGGAGATGCTGTATTTGCCTTCCAGCAGAAGCCGTTCGGCATGTTTTAACTTCACCTTCCTGACATACTCGTTGGTGGAAAGTCCGGTGAGTGCTTTCATCTTGCGGTAGAGGGTGGAACTGCTCATCCACATCTTGTCCGAGAGGTAGCCGATGTCGACTTTGTCGGATGAAAGCCGGTCTTCTATCAACGAGTTGATCTTCCTGATAAATTCGTTATCCAGCTTGTTGAGCGATTCTGCGATGACGGATGATTTGTCGTTGAAGGCGGCATTTGCGCTGAAATGCTTTGCCAGATTACGCCTCGTCCGGAGCAGGTTGTTTACGCGGCTGTGCAGCAGGCTGGCGCTGAATGGTTTGGTGATATAAGAATCCGCCCCTACCTGATAGCCTTCTTCGCGATCGTGCAGCGAGTCTTTGGCGGTCAGCAATATGATGGGAATGTGGCTGGTGCGTACATCCTTTTTCAATTCGCGGCACATTTCGTTACCGTCCATAATCGGCATCATGACATCGCTGACAATGATGTCGGGAATTTCCTTGAAAGCGCTTTCTTTTCCCTGCTTTCCATTGATGGCTGTTTTCACTTCAAAGTTTCCCGAGAAGGATTCGACGATATATTCGCAAATATCCGGATTGTCTTCTACAACCAGAAGGATGGGTTTATCGTTATCGGGCTTGTCTGTTTCTTGTGGCGGCGCTTGCGGTTCGTCATGCAAAGCATTCGGATAAGTATTGTCTGTCAGCAGACTGAGATAGAAAGCGCTACCCAGCGAGGGAATACTGTTCGCGTAGATCTCTCCTTCGTGCAGGGCGATTAGGTTTTTGACCAGCGCCAGTCCGATACCGGTGCCCGATGCCTGATGTTTACCCCCTTCCTGATAGTAACGGTTGAATATATGCGGAAGCGCTTCGGGCCGGATGCCGTGACCGGTATCGCTTACCCAGATCTCCGTATGGTTAATATCGGCGCGTTTGGTCAGGCGGAGCCCTATGGTGACGTTTCCCCTTTCCGTATATTTAAGGGCGTTGGATATAAGATTGTCCAGAATGATATGAATGACTTCTTTGTCAAAATACATCGGAATACTTTCTTTTTCTATTTTCAGGTGAATATCAACGCCCTGTTTCCGGTTCAGTTCTTTGTATTTCAGGCTGATCTCACGGATAAGCGGCACTATGTCGTTGCGGCTGACGCAAAGTTTCCTGTTCTGTGTTTCGGTTTTCCTGAATTCCAGAATTTGGTTGATAAGGTTTAACAGTCTGATGGCGCTTTGATGAATAACGGAAATCTTTTTCGCGTCTTTGGCGGACAATGAGTGGTTTTGTTGTATATCCTCCAACGGTCCGAGTATCAATGTGAGGGGCGTGCGTAATTCGTGTGTGATGTTGGTGTAGAAACGCAGCCGTTCGTTGTTCAGTTCCTGTTCATGCCCGTGACTTTGCTTCTCTAATTTGTACAGGGCTTCGGCGTCCAGTTTCTTTTTGTAGGCATAAAGCACGGCGAAGAGGATAGCGAAGGATAGCAGTACATAGAAGGACTTGGCCCACCATGTGAGCCAGAGCGGCGGGGCGATACGGATGTTCAGCGATGTGATTTCGTCCGACCATTCCTGATTGCGCATCCGTGTTTTCACATGGAACTGATACTTTCCGGGCGGGAGGTTGCGGAAGGTAATGTTGCTCTGATCAGTCAGGGTGTACCAGGCGCTTTCAAGTCCTTTCAGCATGTAGGCATATTCCACTTGGTTGATCAGGGCGTAGTTTTGTATGTTGAACGCGATGCTGAAACTGTTCTGCGTATATTTCAGTTCAACGCTCTTCTCTTCGTTCAAGGCAATGGAGTTCCTGCTGTTTTTGGGCTTGTTAAGCGGATCGGCAATCTCTATGCCGGTGATGAAAGCGGGTGGAGATTTGCGTTCCTGCAATACATATCCGGGATTGAACCGGCACAATCCGTTGATAGAACCGAAGTAGAAATCGCCGTCGCATCCGCAGGCGACGCAACCCCGGTTGAAACTTCCCATCGGCAAGTTGTCGTGATGGTCATAGTTGTAAAAAGTTCCTTTGCTGTCGACAAGGCAACTGATGCCTTTATTGGTACTGACCCATATATTGCCGGCTTTGTCTTCTCCTATGGCCTGTATGTGGGTATTTGCCAGCCCGCTTTCGCGTTGATACACCTTATATATCGTATCGGCGAGCGAAGGGAAGCATACCAGGCCTTCGCCGGTAGCCACCCACAACCGTTTCCTGCTGTCTTCATAAAGTACATTGATGGTATTCGAAGGGAATTTACCCATCACGTTAAACAGTTTGAGGTCTTTGAAATTTTCATCATACAATCCTAATCCTCCGCCGAAGAAACCTACCCAGATTTTTCCCTCGCTGTCTCTCAGTATGCACCTGGCGAAGTTGTTCTCTCTGTTATAGTGTTCTTTTATCGACTTCTTTTCTATGTCTATGAGATAGATGCCTTCACTGGTTCCTACCCAGATATTGCCTTGCCGTCGGTCTTCAAAGAATGAACGCACGTCCGCATGGGATTTGTCTTCCGGAAAGATCTGCCGGAAACTTTTGCTCTGCGGATGATAATAGACCGCTCCTCCGTTGAACAGTCCGAACCATAAGCCGCCTTTGGAATCGCATAGCATTACCTGTACGGTGTTGCCGCCTATGCTTTTGTTTTCGGTGTTATAGACGGCTATGCGTTTCTCTTTGTTGAATACATTGATGCCTTCTCCGTCGGTGCCTACCCAAAGGTTTTCATTCTTATCCATGCAGACGGATAAAACTATTTTGCCGGTCAGACTATTGCCGGCAGACGGGAAAAGAGAATATTTACAGGTGTTAAAGAGTGAGGGTTCGCTCCTTATGAAATTGATTCCTCCTCCCCAGGAGCCTGCCCACACATTGTTGAAAGAATCCTGAAACAGACACCGCACGGTGGGATTGGACAAACCGTATTCATCGTCTCCCTCTTTTATAAGCGTCAGCAGGCTTTGGTCGGATGGGTGGAAAAGGCGTTGCGACAAGTCCAGTATGGCAATGCCTCCGAACTCCATGGCTACCCAGAGTTTGTTATTATCCATCTGCCGGATGTCGTATACGTGGTATGAGAGGTTTTTCTTCCCGTCATTAAAGGAAATGAAATTTTCCGCTTCCGGGTTGAACAGCGCTAAACCTTTATTGGTACCCACCCAGATATTTCCGCTTTTATCTTTATAAACGCATGAAACTTCGTTTCCGGGCAGGCTGTTGGCGTCCTGCGGGTCGTTCCGGAAGTTCCTGGCTTTTTTGTCATTAACGGATAATATGCTGAAGCCGTTGTGAACGTGTCCGATGTATAGCAATCCGTTTCCACCGTCGACGGCTGTCCAAACATGATTGCTGGCGAATCCTTGTACGGTTTCGGTATTGTAGTGGGTAAATTTGCCGGTTTGCTTATTGAAGTAGTCTATGCCTTTCCAGTATGTACAGATCCAGATGTTGCCGTCGGATGCGGCGGCTATCCGGGTAATGTCATCCGTAATCAGGCTTTCCTGATCATTCTCGTCATGCTTGTAGGAAGCGAAGGTATTATTGATGTAATTGTATGCATTCAGCCCTGCCCGTTGCGTGCCTATCCATAGAACAGGATCAACGGGATCGTCCAGAAGGCAGTTCAGCTCGTTGCCGGTGATGCTTTGCCTGCCGGGGTTTTCTTCCTTGTAGTAGGGAGTGAAACGTATGCCGTCAAGTTTGTTTAATCCTTCTTCCGTAGCAAACCATAAAGCTCCCTTTTTGTCTTG
>JAIRNG010000109.1 GCA_031258135.1 Mediterranea sp. (in: CFB group bacteria) | reverse complement strand
GGCGTACTTACTGCCATTCAAATGCTCCTCAAGAATCATTTTGAGAAGGTCATCACTTTATCTTCCCCCAATACCCTCCCGACCGTTTTACGGAAAGAATATGCCGATGTAGTGTTGCTCGACATGAATTTTACCGCAGGTATCAACAGTGGCAACGAAGGATTATTCTGGCTGCACGAGATCAAAAAGGCCAGGCCATCATTGCCTGTGGTGCTCTTTACGGCATACGCTGATATTGAACTTGCCGTACGGGGTATCAAAGAAGGGGCGACCGATTTCGTTGTCAAACCCTGGGATAACCGGAAATTAGTGGAAATCCTGTTAGCTGCCGCCTCTTCACAACGGAATAAGAAAAAAACAGAGCAGATGCCGGCCTCCCGTTCCGTTATGTATTGGGGAAGCAGTGATGCCATGCGGCATCTCCGCATATTGGTTGAGAAAGTATCGACCACAGATGCCAACATTCTGATTACCGGTGAAAACGGAACCGGAAAAGAGATGCTGGCCAAAGAGATACATGAGCTGTCGAATCGCAATAAAGAACTTATGGTCACGGTCGATATGGGAACCATTACCGAATCGCTTTTTGAGAGCGAACTGTTCGGGCATACCAAGGGTTCGTTTACCGATGCGCACTCCGACCGCCAGGGCATGTTTGAAACAGCCAATAACAGCACCCTGTTCATGGATGAGATCGGTAACCTGCCTTACCACCTGCAAGCCAAACTATTGACAGCTCTCCAACGACGAAGCATAGTCCGGGTAGGAAGCAACGATCAGATCCCTGTGAATATCAGGTTAATATGCGCCACCAACCGTAATCTGCAAGAAATGGTGGATAAAGGAGAGTTTCGTGAAGACCTTCTCTATCGCATCAATACCATTCATCTGGAAGTTCCGCCGCTAAGGGAACGAAAAGAAGACATTATACCCCTGGCAGAAAAGTTCATTACCCGTTTCTGCAAACAATACGATAAGGGGGAAATCTCTCTGACATCCGAAGCACGGAAGCAATTGGCTCAACACCCTTGGTACGGCAACATTCGCGAGCTGGAGCATGCCGTTGAGAAGGCAGTTATTATCTGCGATGATGGCCGTATTCCTGCCGAACTGTTCCCACTCCCCCGGAAAACGGGGATGCCGGAAAAAGTTGCCTCCACATTGGAGGAAATGGAATTGAAGATGATCCGAAAGACATTAGAAAGTTGTGACGGTAACCTCTCTGCTGTTGCTGTCCGGTTAGGCATTACCCGGCAGACGCTATATAATAAAATGAAGAAGTTCGGTTTATGAAAAAGTTTCTGAAAAACAGGGTGGAAAGCATGCTTTTCAGAATATGTGCTACTGTTCTGGTTGCGGTCAGTGGAACATACTTCGCTCTTAACGGTAACTGGCTGTGGTTGTCAATCTTTATCCTGATATTCATGAGGTGCCTGTACAGTTGTCTCAGCCTTCACAGACGACAGATACGGAAAGTGATCTTACTGTTGAATGCGTTGGAAAACAATGATAACGCCCTCCGTTTTCAGGAGGAGACAGGCAACCGGAACAACCGGACGATCAACCGCCTGCTAAATCGTGTGGCGCACATCTTACACGAAGCGAAAGCCGAAACGATACAACAAGAAAAATACTACGAACTGATCCTGAGCGTTATCAACACAGGGATCATTGTTCTGAACGATAAGGGAGCGGTATATCAGAAAAACAATGAGTTATTACGGTTGCTGGGGCTTGATATATTTACCCACACCCGCCAGTTAGCCAAGGTTGATCCGGTCCTTATGGAGAAAATAGAGCATGCCCGTTCAGGTGATATTTTCCATATAACATTCAGTAACGAAAGAGGAAACATCAATCTGTCGATACGGGTTTCCGATATTACGATCAGGAAAGAACATCTACGCATTTTTGCCCTGAATGACATTGACAGCGAATTGGATGAGAAGGAACTGGATTCCTGGATTCGTCTTATCCGGGTGCTGACACACGAGATCATGAATGCCGTAACTCCCATTACTTCACTGAGCGATACACTGCTTACCATGACCGGGGGACAGAATGAGGAGATACGCCGGGGACTGCAAACCATCAGCAACACAGGCAAGGGACTGCTTTCTTTTGTAGAGTCGTACCGTAAGTTCACCCGTATCCCGGAGCCGGAACCCGCCTTATTCTATGTAAAACCGTTTATAGAACGCATGGTCGACCTGGCAAAACACCAGCACGATTGCGATCGGATCACCTTTGATATTCATGTTACCCCGGACGATCTTATCCTTTATGCCGATGAGAATCTTATAGCGCAAGTCATTATAAATCTGATGAAAAATGCGATCGAAGCGATTGGCGTTCAAACCGACGGACATATCCATATACGGGCTTATAGTAACGAGGCTGATGAAGTATGGATAGAGATCAGTAATAATGGCGTTCCTATTGTTCCCGGGGTTGCAGAACAAATCTTTGTGCCTTTCTTCACAACGAAGCAAAGCGGCAGCGGCATAGGACTAAGCTTGTCCCGTCAAATCATGAGGCTCTCCGGTGGTAGCATTACGTTAAAGCCAACACAGCAGTCTGACCATACGACATTTATCCTCAGATTCAAATAGCCGGAGTGTACACGGACAGGTCTTTAATTTGTTAATTAAAATATGTAACTTCGCACAGTAGTTTTAACCATTTATTATTCATCTGATTAAAATACTATACGCTTATGCCTTCTTCAGCAGAAAATATCCTTCTTGTAGGCTCAATTCTGTTATTTGCCAGTATCGTAGTAAGTAAGACCGGTTACCGGTTCGGAGTGCCCGCCCTGTTATTGTTCCTTGTGGTAGGTATGGTTTTTGGCAGCGACGGATTAGGGTTGCAATTCAGTGATGCTTCGCAGGCACAGTTTATCGGCATGGTGGCCTTAAGCGTCATCCTGTTTTCCGGTGGTATGGATACTAAATTTGCGGAAGTAAAGCCGATTCTCAGTCCGGGTATTGTACTGTCCACTCTTGGGGTGTTCCTGACAGCAGTCTTCACCGGTTTATTCATCTGGTTCATTACAGGTATGGGCTTTACCAACATTCATTTACCGGTCTTAACCTCATTATTACTTGCCGCCACCATGTCATCTACCGATTCGGCGTCGGTATTTGCTATCCTGCGCTCACAAAAGATGAATCTGAAACATAACCTTCGCCCCATGCTGGAGTTGGAAAGTGGTAGTAATGACCCGATGGCATACATGATGACCATTGTACTGATACAGGTTATCCAATCTTCGGGAATGAATCCGGGCATGATACTGGGATCTTTCGTTATCCAGTTTGCAGTGGGCGCCGGCGCCGGATACATTCTGGGGAAGCTGGCCATCAGGATGCTTAATAAAATTGCAATTGACAACCAGTCGCTCTACCCTGTTCTGTTGTTGGCTTTCGTGTTTTTCACATTCTCCTTTACAGACCGTATTCATGGCAACGGTTATCTGGCTGTCTACATTCTGGGCATCATGGTCGGTAACAATAAGATTCCTTATCGTAAAGACACGGCTACCATTATGGATGGATTGAGTTGGTTGTGCCAGATAGTAATGTTCCTTTCGTTGGGTCTGCTGGTAAATCCGCACGAACTTCTTGATATTGCTTTGGTTGCATTGCTGATCGGTGTATTTATGATCATCATCGGCCGTCCGTTGAGTATATTCCTTTGTTTATTACCATTCAAAACCGTAAATCGTCGCTCGCTGATCTTTGTATCCTGGGTAGGGTTAAGAGGAGCGGTACCCATTATCTTCGCCACTTATCCGGTAGTAGCAGGAATTGAAGGATCGAACATTATTTTCAATATCGTATTCTTTATTACAATTCTCTCGCTTGTTATTCAGGGAACGACGATCCCGTTTGTCGCCAGGCTGCTGAACTTGTCTACTCCATTGGAAAAGACAGGGAACGACTTCGGCGTAGAACTGCCTGAAGATATTGACAGCAACCTGACCGATATGACCGTTACACAGGAGATGCTGGACGAGGCCGATACGCTCAAAGATATGGATCTGCCCAAAGGAACCCTGGTTATGCTTGTCAAACGCGAAGGTGAATTTCTTATTCCGAACGGCACGCTAAAGCTCCATGCGGGTGATAAGTTACTCTTGATCTCGGAAGGTGAGAAAAAGCCATAGAAAAGTTATCCGCATATTACTGAACTTATGGAGGAAGTTTAATGAAGCGCTGGGACTGTTTCTATTGTAATCCGCAGTTCCCCAGTGGAGCACGAAGCCCCTGGCCTTTTTCTTTACCTCCGTACTCTTTGATACCTGCTCTCTGACAAGAGCGTTAAAATACTCCACACATTTGCTCAGAAAGCTGCCTTTCGGGCAGGTGCCGGCAATTCCCATTCCTATTCTCATTTCCGTTTTCATTTTCATTCTTTTTTCGTTCGTTGTGCAAAAGTCTGTATTTTAT
>JAIRNG010000083.1 GCA_031258135.1 Mediterranea sp. (in: CFB group bacteria) | reverse complement strand
CAGGAGCGATGAGAGTTTCAGCAGTGCGGAAATGTCTAACATTTCAAATTTAAATGCACGGACTAAGGCTTTTAACATGATTTGTAGAGTTTAAAAAATTAATATTCAAAGACTAATGCATTGTTTTATGCTATAAAGATACGACTCTTTTCTCATATCCGGTTCTTTTTTTCCAAAAAAAAACAGTTAAATTATATAAATGTGGCGGCCCGCCGACGGCGTCGGGAAGAAAAAACATGTATGTGGCGGCTCGCCGACGCCGTCGGGAAGAAAAAACATGTATGTGGCGGCTCGTCGACGATGTCGGGAAGAAAGGCCTGTTCCCTAATGTGAGCGAACGCAGGAGAAGTCAATTTCCGTCCCCTGTTTTTTTATGCGTTAAAAGCCCCCGCAGGTCCCTATCCTGATCTTCAACGTGTGCGGTTTCTTTTCAATGGCGTATTTCTTCAAAACGCCCGGGCCGCAACTGCTGTTGCCCAATCCCATCACAGCGGCATCGAGGCTTAGGATGACCTCCGGACGCGCTTTCAACAGATGATCATGAGATACGGCATCTATATCCTGCGCCGTATAATGGATGGCCGAAGCAGAGAAGGGCCGGCCGGTCGCATCGATGCGCAGTCCTTTTCCTACGGCGTTCGTCAGCGTCAGGTAATGCACCTCTTCTTTGTTCCCACTCTCCTGCGGACGGGGATAATGCGTATATTGCGTACGGACTTCAGCGCTCCAGCGTCCCATATCAGCGGATGTTTTCCGGTCGGGGTAATTCTCCTGCGGGCCGCGGCCATACCAGGTAAAGTTGTCGTATGCCGCGGGCAGGCAGAACGCTATTCCCAGCCGGGGAAGTTCGGGCAACTCACCTTGCGGGGTGAACGTGACTTCCAGATCGATCTCCCCTGTTCCGGCCACGGTATAGACATAGTCGACGTCGATATGTCCCTGTCTGTACCGGTTGGTTTTAAGGACTTCCACACGCACCCTGCCATCCGGCAACGGATAATGACGCACGGAACGGGTCGTTACCGCAGGTTGGTCCAACCCGTGAAGTTTCCAGTCTTTCGCCAGCCAGTTGCCGAAACCCTTATCATTATCTGTCGGAGCGCGGAAGGCCTGCGCCCACGGCTGAGCAGGAATATCTTCCGGATTCGCCAGCATCTCCAGACCGTCGTAACGGAGGGAAAGCAGATGGCCCGATTCCATATCCCAGGCAACCTCTCCTCCGTCCTCTCCGAAGGAGACGGAGAAGGTCGTCTTCTTTATCTGCAGGATGCCCGCCTCCTTTCCTTTGGCTGGCGCCGACCGTTGGCCGGAGAGGGCTGGAATGAAATCGCCGGCCTGTAGGCAGAACTGTTCCCAGGCCACTTCATGGCCACGCTTCGCCCAAAGGCAATCGTCACGTAAAACGATGCTCACACGCAAGCGTACATCCGCTCCGCGGGGATGCTCTCCCCATGCAGGCAGAGCAATCTGCGCGCTATCGCCCGGAGCAATCCCGGGCAATGTCAACTCGCCGGTACGCAAACGGTCGCCGCCAGCCGTGAGGTGATAGTAGCAGCGGTATTGTCCCATACCTGTGTGATGGTTGCGGTTGATCACCGTCAGCCGGTTACCTTCCAACTGCAATGCCACAGGAGCATATATCTTTTTCACTTCCAGGTATTTGGGCGTGATCTCCCTGTCCGACATGACCACCCCGTTGAAGCAAAAGGCTTTCAGGTTGGGCGCATCGCCAAAATCGCCACCGTAAGCAACGAACGTCCGGCCACCGTCATCCGGTTTCTTATAGATACCCTGGTCGGCCCAATCCCAGATAAATCCGCCCAGCATGCGCGGGTGGCCATATATCTCATCCCAGTACTCCCTGAGGTTACCCAACGCATTCCCCATGCAGTGGGCATATTCGCTGGTCATCACCGGACGGCCGTCATCCGTACGCTGCGCGATACTCAACAACCGCTCCCAGCGGGCGTTTTCCGCACGTTCTTTATCGATCCCCGCTTCAATACCCGGATTCAGGTATTCCTGTTGCACACGGGTATAGAAACGGCTGATCACATCCACCGTATACGGGTCCGGCCGTCCGCCCACTCCCTGAGCGCCTTCGTAGTGCACCGGGCGCGTAGGGTCGAACGCTTTCAGCCAGGCGGAGATCGCCGCGAAATTCGGCCCGTATCCACTTTCGTTCCCCATGCTCCACATCACGACGGAAGGATGATTCTTATCCCGCTCCGCCATACGAACCGCACGATCCATAAAGGCCGCATGCCAATCCGGCGTATTGGCCAGGGTTCCTCTCAGCCCGTGTTCCTCAATATTTGCTTCGTCCATCACATAAAGCCCCAGGCTGTCGCACAACTCATACCAGCGGGAAACGTTCGGATAGTGGCTGGTGCGGACGGCATTGATATTCGCCTGTTTCATCAGCAGGATGTCCTGTATCATCCGCTCTTCGCTCATGACACGCGCCGTACGGGGATCGTGTTCATGACGGTTCACCCCACGGAAACGGACCGGACGGCCATTGATCAACAAACGTCCGTCCTTCACCTCTACCGAACGGAAACCCACCCGTTGACCGATTTGTTCCACCGCCGTTCCCGTACTGTCTTCCAGCGTCAGGAGCAACGTGTACAGTTCCGGGGTCTCTGCCGTCCAGAGCCGGGGCCGGTGAACCCTGACCGTGATACGCCCCATCTTACGCGGCCCGCGTTGCGGATACCACTCGTTCATATTCGCGGCCCGATGGTCCAAATCGAGGATCGTCTCCGCACCGGCTTCTTCATCCGCAATGACAGGCGCTCCGGAAGATGCCGGATCTACGGCGACAGCGCCATCAAACAACCGGACGCGTACTTTATACCCTTTGCCGCGCGCACCGCCATACGCACTCAGCAGCGGATCGACCTGCAAGGTGAACGTACGGTGATCCGCACTGTCGGGAAGCGTACGCACCATGAAATCGCGAATACGCACATCGGGCGTATGGATCAATGAAATGCTGCGATGTATTCCCCCGAAACGCCAGAAGTCCTGATCTTCCAGATAAGAACCGTCACTGTACCGGTAGACTTCGAGCGCAATCCTGTTCTCGCCCGGATGGATACAGGGCGTAATATTAAACTCGGCAGGTTCCATACTGCCCTGGCTATACCCTATCCGCTCGCCGTTCACCCAGACATAAAACGCGCTCATTACCCCCTCGAAACGGACAAACGTTTGTCCGTCCTGCGCCCAGGCTCCGGGCAAGGTGAAGGTACGGCGGTACTGTCCCACCGGATTACGTTCCTTGTAGGTGGTATAGGTTGGGTCAGGCTCATCCGTCACAAACGGGGGATTGATCCTGAACGGATAACCGGCAGACACATAGATGGGTGTGCCGTATCCGCCCATCTCCCAGTTGGCCGGAACAGGAAAGTCCACCCACCCGCTGTCATCGAAACCGGTACGGTAAAAGTCCGGCACGCGTTCTTCGGGAGTGGCCGTCCAACGGAAACGCCAGACGCCGTCCAGACAAATCGTGCAATCGCCCGGCCGCCTCGCAAAAGGAACAAAAGCGGCGCGGGCAGGCTCGCGGTTAATCTGCAAGACCTGATGGTTTTCCCAATCCCGCGAAAAAGGCTGAGCCGTAAGCACAACAAGCGATACCGCGAACAAACCCGTGAAAAGAAACAGTTTTTTCATCTGATCTGACGTTTACAAATAGACGTTCAAAAGCACAAAACGTACTTATTAAATTGAAAGTTACGATGCCGCATTGGAGTCGGTGTTTTGCGTGGGTCACCGCTTTGCTTTCCGATTTGCAGGCAGCTTTTCTAAGGATACTGTATCAAAATCCATCTGCACCACCGCCCCCTACGGGGCTTTAAATCCGCGTTCATCCGTGTAATCCGTGTCCTTAACCCTATTCCCATGCGGCATCGTAATTTTCAATTTTCAATTCTCAATTTACCGTTTCTTTTGCGTACTTTTGCGATTCGTATGTATTAGTTTACCGGTTTATGGTAGAAGATATAAGGAAAGCTTGTGAGGTGATGGCCGGGGGCGGGGTAATCCTTTACCCTACGGATACGGTGTGGGGGTTGGGTTGTGATGCGACGGACCCCGTGGCGGTGCGGCGGGTGTACGAAATCAAACAACGGGCCGATAGCAAGGCGATGCTGGTGTTGGTGGATTCTTCCGTGAAGGTTGACTTCTATGTGGATGATGTCCCCTCTGTGGCCTGGGATTTGATTGAGCTGGCCGATAAGCCGTTGACCATTATCTATCCGGGCGCCAGGAACCTGGCCCCCAATCTTCTGGCGGAAGACGGCAGCGTAGGCATCCGCGTCACCCGCGAGAGATTCTCCCATCAGTTATGCCGGCGTTTCCGTAAGGCGATTGTGTCTACGTCGGCCAACAGGAGCGGGCAGCCCTCGCCGGCGAATTTCGGTGAGATCAGCGAAGAGATCAGATCGTTGGCGGACTATGTGGTGGCGTACCGGCAGGACGATATGAGCCGTCCGGCGCCTTCGGATATCATCAGGCTGGGCAAAGGCGGGGTGATCGATATAATAAGGAAATAAAACGGAAAGATAAAGGAGGGAACGTCTCTGATGAAAAAGGAAAAGACCGGTTTGATGCAACGCCTGCTTGTGTGGCGGGAGAAGCACGTTGCGGGGAAGAAATTTGTCCTGATGCTTAGCTTTGTGGTGGGGATACTCACGGCATTGGCGGCTATATTGCTGAAACAGATGATCCATCTGGTACAGGATTTCCTGACGGATAACTTCAGTGCGACGGGCGCCAACTACCTTTATCTGGTTTATCCGGTTGCGGGTATTTTCCTGGCCGGTCTGTTTGTGCGTTATGTCGTTAAAGACGATATCGGCCATGGAGTGACGAAGATACTGTATGCCATATCGCGCCGTCAGGGGCGTATCAAGCGGCACAATGCCTGGTCGTCATTGATTGCCAGTTCCATTACGATCGGCTTCGGGGGATCGGTGGGGGCGGAAGCTCCTATCGTATTGACGGGTTCGGCCATCGGTTCCAACCTGGGAAGTATGTTCAGGATGGATCAGCGTACCCTCATGCTATTGGTGGGCTGTGGAGCGGCCGGAGCCGTCGCCGGTATCTTTAAGGCACCTATCGCCGGACTGGTGTTTACGGTCGAGGTGCTGATGCTCGATCTGACCATGACCTCGTTACTGCCTTTGCTCATCTCGTCTGTGACGGCGGCGACGATGTCCTATATCCTTACCGGCGCCGAGGCGATGTTCAGGTTCAGCCAGGACCAGCCTTTCGAGTTCGGGCGTATTCCTTATGTTATTCTGCTGGGCATCTTTTGCGGATTGGTCTCGCTTTACTTTACCCGTGCGATGAACTATACCGAGAGCCTCTATGCCAGGTGTAAAGGCCCATATCGCAGGCTGGCGCTCGGCGGACTGATGCTAAGCGTTCTGATCTTCCTTTTCCCGTCGCTCTATGGCGAAGGTTATGACACGATAGAGTTGTTGCTCAACGGAACGAACAGTACGGAGTGGGACACGGTGATGAATAACTCCCTGTTCTATGGGTCCGGGAGTATCCTGCTTTTTTATCTGATCCTGGTCGTGCTCTTCAAGGTGTTCGCTTCGAGCGCTACGAATGGCGGCGGCGGTTGCGGCGGTATTTTCGCACCTTCACTGTTCCTGGGTTGTATCACCGGTTTTGTATTTTCCCATTTCAGCAACCGTTTTGAGTTTACACCCGATCTGCCCGAGAAGAATTTTGCGTTGATGGGTATGGCCGGGGTCATGAGCGGGGTGATGCATGCACCGCTGACGGGTGTGTTCCTGATTGCCGAGCTTACCGGAGGATATGACCTGTTCCTCCCGTTGATGATGGTGGCGGTAAGCTCTTATCTTACTATTATTATTTTTGAACCGCACAGTATTTATTCCATGCGTCTGGCAAAGAAGGGCGAACTGCTGACTCACCATAAAGATAAAGCCGTATTGACGTTGATGAAGATGGAGCATGTGGTGGAGCGGAATTTTACCACCGTCAGTCCGGACATGGATCTGGGTGAACTGGTAAAGGCCATTTCCACTTCAAGCCGTAACGTCTTTCCGGCGCTCGATAAGGATGGGGTGTTGCTGGGCTTCGTCCTGCTCGACGATATACGCAACATCATGTTCCGCCAGGAGCTTTACCACCGGTTCACGGTACGCAAGCTGATGACCGCTGTACCGGTCCGGCTCTATGATACGGACAGTATGGAGCAGGTGATGCGCACGTTTGATGAAACCGGGGCATGGAATCTTCCGGTAGTGAACGTGGAAGGGAAATACCTGGGCATGGTGTCCAAATCGAAGATATTCAATGCTTACCGTGACGTACTGGTGCAGTTTTCGGAAGACTGAAAGCCTCAAAGCCTCACCCCGGTCCTCTCCAAAGGAGAGGGAGAACAGCCTCACCCCGAAAGCCTCAAAGCCTCACCCCGACCCTCTCCAAAGGAGAGGGAGAAGGAAGATAGCTTGGAAATAATGATTAGAGAATATAAGATATAAAATGGATAAACAAATAGGAAAGCAAAAGGAAGTATCTTCCTCCTCCCTCTCCTTTGGAGAGGGTCGGGGTGAGGCTTTTGAGGCTTTCGGTGAGGCTTCAGCTTTACGAATCGTATATATGGGTACGCCGGAGTTTGCGGTGGAGCCTCTCCGTAGACTTGTCGAGGGCGGATACCATGTAGTGGGTGTGGTTACGATGCCCGACAAGCCGGCCGGCCGTCATCACAATGAGTTGCAGGCTTCGCCCGTGAAACAGTATGCCGTGGCTCATGGCCTGCCTTTGTTGCAACCGGAGAAATTGAAGGACGGGGAGTTCCTCGATGCTTTGCGGGCCTGGAAAGCCGATCTGCAGATCGTTGTCGCTTTCCGCATGTTGCCGGAGGTGGTGTGGGATATGCCCCGGTTCGGCACGTTCAACCTCCATGCTTCGCTGCTTCCGCAGTACCGTGGCGCGGCTCCCATCCATTGGGCGGTGATCAATGGCGATACCCGGACGGGTGTTACCACGTTCTTTCTGACCCATGAGATCGATACGGGCGGGGTGATCCGGCAGGTGAGCGTTCCGATAGCCGATACCGACAATGCGGGTATGGTTCACGACAGGCTGATGGCGCTTGGCGGAGCGTTGGTCGTTGAGACGGTCGATGCCATACTGAATGGCGCGGCGAGGTCCGTTCCGCAGGAAGAAATGACCGTCGTTGGCGAGCTTCGTCCCGCTCCGAAGATTTTTAAAGAGACTTGCCGGATCGACTGGACGCAGTCGACCAAACGCGTTTATGACTTTATCCGTGGGCTTTCTCCTTATCCCGCCGCCTGGACGGAGCTGGAAACGCCGGACGGTAAACGCACCGCCGTGAAGATCTATGAGAGCGGGAAACTGTTGGAAGAACATGACCTGACTCCCGGAACCATCGTTACCGACGGAAAGAGTTATCTGAATGTAGCCGCCGCCGATGGCTTCCTGTCCGTTAAATCGTTGCAGGTCTCAGGCAAGAAGCGGCTGGCGGTCGGAGAATTGCTCCGTGGCTTCAGGATAGGCGGGGAGTCGTACTTTTGTATCCGGAAACCAAAGCCGTAAGACGTGCAACGCTATTTCATATATCTGGCTTACGATGGGACGAACTATCACGGTTGGCAGATACAGCCCAACGGGATCAGTGTGCAGGAATGTCTGATGGAGGCATTGTCCGCCTTTTTGCGGGAAGAGATTGAAGTCGTGGGCGCCGGACGTACCGATGCCGGAGTGCATGCTTCACTGATGGTTGCGCATTTCGATCACGACGGCGGGCCGCTCGACCCCGTGCTGGTTGCCGACAAGCTGAACCGTATGCTGCCGCGGGATATTACCGTTTACCGGATTCGTAAAGTCAAACCCGGCGCCCATGCCCGTTTTGATGCCACGGCGCGTACGTACAACTATTACGTGACTACCCGTAAATGTCCCTTCAATCGTCAGTACCGTTACCATGTCCGGGGCGAATTGAATGTCGGGTTGATGAACGAAGCCGCCGCAATCCTGCCCGGGTATTCGGATTTCACCAGCTTCAGTAAACTGCACACCGACGTCAAAACCAATAACTGCAAGATCACCCATGCCGAGTGGACGCAGAAGGATGAAGCCACTTGGGTCTTCACGATACGCGCCGACCGTTTCCTGCGCAACATGGTACGCGCCATTGTGGGGACGCTGCTTGAGGTGGGATGCGGAAAGATGACCGTCGACGGTTTCCGCCGGGTGATAGAGCAAAAAGACCGGGGAAAAGCCGGGACTTCTGTTCCCGGACAGGCGCTGTTCCTGACCGGCATAGAATATCCCGCAGACATCTTCGACGAAGAGCCGTTTCCCTCCGGCCACAAATAAACATGTAGTAAAACAAATCGTCCAATCGTAAATAACATGTGGTTATTCCTCGCCTTCCTGTCGGCCGTATTGCTGGGCTTTTATGACGTGTTCAAAAAGCAATCCCTGAAAGACAATGCCGTTCTTCCCGTACTGTTCCTGAACACGATCTTCTCCAGCCTGATCTTCCTGCCGTTTATCCTCGTTTCGGCTTTCGTTCCGGGCGTGCCGGAAGATACGATCTTCAACGTACCCGTGGCAGGGTGGGAGGAGCATAAGTATATCATCGTCAAATCCTTCATCGTCCTCTCCTCGTGGATATTCGGTTACTTCGGGATGAAGCATTTGCCGTTGACCATTGTCGGCCCGGTCAACGCCACCCGTCCGGTGATGGTGCTTATGGGCGCCTTGCTGGTGTTTGGCGAGCGGTTGAACCTGTATCAATGGATTGGGGTGACGCTGGCTATCCTCTCCTTTTTCATGCTGAGCCGTTCCGGTAAGAAGGAAGGGATTGATTTTAAACATGACAAATGGATATTCTTCGTAATCGCGGCCTCTGTCATGGGAGCCATCAGCGGACTGTACGATAAATACCTGATGACCCGGTTAAACCCCATGCTGGTACAGTCGTGGTACAACGTTTATCAGGCATTCATCATGTGCCCCGTCATTTTATTGTTGTGGCTTCCCAAACGTAAAACCACCACGCCGTTCCGGTGGGACCGCATGATCATCCTGATCTCCGTATTCCTGTCCGCAGCCGATTTTGTCTACTTTTACGCCTTAAGCCATGAAGATTCCATGGTCTCCATTGTGTCCATGGTGCGGCGCAGTAGCGTGATCGTTTCTTTCCTGTTCGGCGCAATCGTATTTCATGAAAAGAACCTGAAGAGCAAAGCTATCGACCTGCTCCTGGTCCTTATTGGCATGATCTTCCTGTATTTCGGTACAAAACAGTCCGGGTAAAAGTTCTTCCACGGCCTTTACCCGACCTGCATCAATGGGAGTGAACCGATACCCCTATCGGTTCACTCCCGAAATAATTATCCGGCACTTTCGTCTCCCCACGCCTGTTGGGCCAGACGCCTGTAATTGTTATATCTCCATTTCGCATTATCTTCGGCGGCTTGGAACAGTTCAGCGGCTTCGGCAGGATATTGTTTCAGCAGTGACGTGTAACGCACTTCACCTTCCAGGAAGTTCCGGAACTCCGCCCATTCGGGTTCTTTGGAATCGAGGGAGAACGGATTCTTTCCTTCGGCTTCCAATGCGGGGTTGTAGCGCCACAGGTGCCAGTAGCCGCACTTAACGGCTTTTTCTTCTTCTTCCTGTGATTTACCCATGCCCGATCTCAGACCGTGGTTGATACATGGCGCGTATGCAATGATCAATGATGGCCCCGGATAGGCTTCCGCTTCGCGGATTGCTTTCAGTGTCTGGGCCTGGTCGGCGCCCATGGCGATCTGGGCGACATATACATAGCCGTAGGTGGTGGCCATCAGACCCAGGTCTTTCTTACGGACCCTCTTGCCTGACGCGGCGAACTTGGCGATAGCTCCCACAGGAGTCGCTTTGGATGACTGTCCGCCGGTGTTGGAGTAAACCTCCGTATCAAGGACAAGGATGTTTACGTCTTTTCCTGAGGCGATGACGTGGTCGAGGCCGCCGTAGCCGATGTCATAGGAAGCTCCGTCGCCACCGATGATCCATTGCGAACGTTTCACGAAGTAATGCTTCAGTTCCAGAAGTTCCTTGCACAGGGTACAGGCGGGGCAGGGGCAAGTGGTAGCGCCGGCTGCTTTCAGCGTTTTCATTTGCGCGAGCTGTTCGGCGTGTTCTGCGCCTGCGCTTTCAAGATAAGCGATTGTTTCATCGATGGAAGCGACGCCCCATCCGAGAGCGGCGGCGTAGTCGCCGGCTGCTTTCCTGCCTGCCTCGCCGCCGTCGTTCATGTTGTCGAGCCACGCCTGCGCAGCGTCTTTGACACGCTGTTGCGTCCATCCGATCGCTATCAGCGCTTTGGTCTTCTCGACTATGCGTGCGCGTATCTTCTCGTTGGCCAGTTCCATGCCCAGGCCAAATTCGCAGAAGTCTTCAAACAGGGAGTTCGCCCATGCCGGTCCCTGGCCTTTGTCGTTCGTAGTATAGGGCGTCGACGGAACCGAGCCGGAGTAAATGGAAGAACATCCGGTAGCGTTGGCAACCATCTGACGGTCTCCGAACAACTGCGTGATCAGTTTCACATAAGGCGTTTCGCCGCAACCCGAACAGGCGCCGGAGAACTCGAACAGCGGAGTGGCGAACTGGGAGTTCTTCACGTTGGCTTTGATGTCGACCAGATGTTGTTTGCCGGTTACTTTGGTTGAGCAATATTCCCAGTTGGGAGCTTCGGCAAGTTGGGACTCGAGCGTCTTCATCGTCAACGCCTTGCCGCCTTTCCTGGGATTACCCGGACAGATGTCGGCGCAGTTGCCGCATCCCATACAGTCAAGTACGTCAACCTGCATACGGAATGTCATGCCGTCGAATTGTTTACCGGTGGCTTTCAGTGAAGCGAAGTTTGCACCGGTCTGCTCCGTTTCATCCAACACGAACGGACGGATAGCCGCGTGAGGACAAACATAAGCGCACTTGTTGCATTGGATGCAGGTTTCAGGATTCCACTCAGGAACGAACGCCGCCACGCCGCGCTTTTCGTATTGGGCGGTTCCCTGATCCCATGTACCGTCTTCGCGGCCTTTGAACGCAGATACCGGCAACAGGTCGCCATCCTGTGCATTGATGGGACGGACGACGTCGTTGATGAACGCAGGGTCGTTGTTTGGAGCGGCTTCATCATCCGGAAGGTTGGCCCAGGCCGGGTCGACGGCCAGCCGCCTGTACTCGCTGCCGCGGTCGACGGCCGCGTAGTTCTTGTTAACGATGTCTTCCCCTTTGTTGCCATACGACTTGACAATGAATTTCTTCATCTGTTCGATTGCCTGGTCGACGGGGATGACCTGCGTGATGCGGAAGAACGCCGACTGAAGGATGGTGTTGGTACGGTTGCCCAGACCGATCTCCATGGCGATTTGGGTAGCGTTGATGCAGTAGACCGAGATGTTTTTCCTTGCGAAGTAACGTTTCACTTTGTCCGGCAAGTGTTTAGCCAGTTCTTCGTCGTTCCAGATGGTGTTCAGCAGGAATGTTCCGTTTTTGCGCAAGCCGCGGGTCACGTCGTACATCCTCAGGTAAGCCTGTACGTGGCATGCCACGAAGTTAGGCGTGTTTACCAGATAGGTGGAACGGATCGGATCGTCGCCGAAACGGAGGTGGGAGCAGGTGAACCCTCCCGACTTCTTGGAGTCGTAAGAGAAATAGGCCTGGCAGTATTTGTCGGTGTTGTCACCGATGATCTTGATGGAGTTCTTGTTGGCGCCTACGGTGCCGTCTGCGCCCAGGCCGTAGAATTTGGCTTCGTACAGGCTTTCGCCGCCCAGGGCGATCTCCTCTTTCATGGGGAGTGAAGTGAACGTAACGTCGTCTACGATACCGATCGTAAAGTGGTTCCTGGGTTCCGGCAGCGCCAGGTTTTCAAAGACGGAGAGCACCTGGGCGGGAGTGGTGTCTTTGGAGGAGAGGCCATAACGTCCGCCTACGATTACCGGAGCATCCGCTTTTCCATAGAAACAGTCTTTTACGTCCAGGTACAAGGGTTCGCCGTTGGCGCCCGGTTCTTTCGTCCTGTCGAGCACCGCAATGCGTTTCGCCGTCTTGGGAACGGCGGCGAGGAAGTGTTTCGCAGAGAACGGGCGGTACAGGTGTACGGCAACCATACCTGTTTTTTCACCCTGGGCCGTCAGGTGGTCAATGGCTTCACGGGCCGCTTCGGTCACAGAGCCCATGGCGATCACCACGCGCTCTGCATCTCCGGCCCCGTAGTAGTCAAACAGACCGTATTTACGGCCGGTGATGGCCGAGAGTTCGTTCATATATTCTTCCACGATGGCCGGAACGGCAGCATAGTAAGGGTTGCATGCTTCCCTGTGCTGGAAGTAGACATCCGGGTTTTCGGCCATGCCGCGGGCCACGGGAGCGTCCGGGTTCAGCGCCCTGCTGCGGAATCCGGCCAGGGCTTCCGCGTCGATCAGGTGGGCCAGGTCTTCATTCTCCAGCGATTCGATCTTCTGAATCTCATGCGATGTGCGGAAGCCGTCGAAGAAGTTCACGAAAGGAACGCGGCTTTTCAGCGTGGCCAGGTGCGCAACGGCGGAGAGGTCCATGACTTCCTGCACGGAGCCTTCGGCAAGCATGGCGAAACCTGTCTGGCGGGCTGCCATTACGTCCTGGTGGTCGCCGAAGATGGAAAGCGCGTGCGAGGCCAATGCGCGTGCGGATACATGGAACACGCACGGAAGCAGTTCGCCTGCAATCTTGTACATGTTGGGTATCATCAGGAGAAGCCCCTGGGATGCGGTGTAGGTAGTGGTCAGTGCGCCGGCCTGAAGCGAACCGTGGACAGCGCCTGCCGCGCCGCCTTCGGACTGCATTTCCTGTACCAGTACCGTTTCGCCGAAAATGTTCTTGCGGCCTTTCGCCGCCCATTCGTCTACGTACTCTGCCATAGTCGATGAAGGAGTGATGGGGTAGATTGCGGCCACTTCGGAGAACATATACGAGATATGCGCCGCCGCCTGGTTGCCATCACAGGTGATGAATTTCTTCCGTTTAGTCATAATTGAATGATAAAAGCCTCGCCCCGGCCTTCCCGGAGGCCGGAGCTAAGCGGGTTACTACTGTTATTTATTTTATTTATCGTATTCACTTATCCGGGTATCCTAATACAAAAATCCGAATATCCATAGCGGGATTTGATTGCCCCTTCCTATTTCCATCTTGTGTAACGCATGGATGGTATCCGGATCATTCTTTATCTTTTGTCCTTCGCAACAGATCCTGAACGGTGTGGTTCCGTCCACCAGGAAAGATGTGTTTTTCTCTCCTTTGTATAACTTATGATCCTTATACATGGTGTTGAGGAAAAATGTATCCAGCACGTCCTGTTCCTCCACGGTCACCGGATAGATGGAATACATCAGGTTGGTGTTGTGCATGATGATCTTGGCCGGTTTCTTCGGGAACTCTTCTCCCCAGGGATAGACCATGTTGATCAGGCGGGCGTCCGTCAGGTATTTTATATAATTCATTACCGTAGCCCGCGAGGTTTGTATCTCTGCGGCCAACCGGCTTATGTTCGGCGCTTTCGGCCCCTCTACGGCAAGCAGGTAGAGCAGCTTCTTGATCTTGGACAGGTATTTGAGTTCGATCTGCTTCAGCAGAAGGATGTCTACCTCGATCATCATGTTCATGGTCTTCAGCAGGTTCTCCGAGAAATTGCGCTTCTCCAGGAAGAACGGGTAAAATCCGTGGTGCAGGTAGTCCTGGAAGTAGTTCAACGGCCGTACTTTTGAAAGTATTCCACGGGCTATCCGCTCGTGGTTGTTCAGTATCTCATCCAGCGTGTAGGCGTGAAACCTCATTCCGGTCTGCAGGTTCAGGAACTCGCGGAAGGAGAACCCGCGCAGGTTATAGCTTTTTACGATGTCCCTCAGCTCGACGTTCTCTTCTTTCAACCGCATGACGGAAGAGCCGGTGAACACGATCTTCAGCTCCGGATACAGGTCGTGGCATCTGCGCAGCTCCATGCTCCAGCCGGGATACTTGAAAACCTGGTCGATGAGCAGCACCCTGCCGCCTCTCTTCCGGAACGCTCCGGCAAAGTCAACGATGGAGTTGGCGGAGAAATAGAGGTTATTCATATTGATGAAGAGGCAGGAGCGGTCTGCGCCGAATTTCTCCCTGGCGTATTGCAGGAGGAAAGTCGTCTTGCCTACGCCCCGCGTGCCTTTAATGCCGATCAGACGGTCGTTCCAGTCGATCTCGTCCATAAGGTCGCGGCGTACGGGGGCGTTGGTGTGTTCAACGAGATAAGCGTGTGTACGGTAGAATGCTTCCATATCGCTGTTCTTTTTTGGCACGCAAATATAATCCTTTTTTTAGAGATTGCAAACCGGAGATAGCAGAATTAGCTATTTTTTCGTGTGGTTTGTGTTGTTTCCGGCAGGGTATGCCGGAGCGCAGCATGTGGCGAAGGACTTCCGGGGATTCCCGGAGAGTATAGGTCTGACTGCCAAAGAGTATAAGTCTGACTGCCAAAGAGTATAAGTTTGCATTACCTACATGCGCATGTAAGTCATACCAACATGCGCATGTAGGTCATACCAACATGTGCATGTAGGTAATACTAACATGTGCATGTAAGTCATACTAACATGTGCATGTTGATAATACAGACTTATACTCTTTGGCAGTCAGACATAGACTCTTTGGCAGTCAGACCTATACTCTTTGACAGATACAGCGTAGGAGTCGTGTCTTTGTTTTTTGGGTAAAGTATAGCAAAACGGCTTGTATTCTTGTGTTATTTCGTCCGAATTACTATTTTTGCCTTTCGTAAAACGGGGGGGAGAACCATTATGATTACATTTACAGCCAGCCTCTTATTGCTTATCGGCGGATATTTCGTATACGGTAAAATCATAGAGCGTATTGTCCGGCCGACGGCCAAGCCTACTCCGGCGCTTCTGCATCCCGACGGGGTTGACTATATACCTATGCCCGGCTGGAAGCTCTTCATGATACAGTTTCTGAATATCGCCGGCCTGGGGCCTGTCTTCGGGGCGATCATGGGAGCGCAGTTCGGTACGGCGTCTTATATCTGGATTGTGGCCGGTACTATTTTTGCGGGGGCTACGCACGATTACCTGGCGGGTATGCTTTCGTTGCGCAACAACGGCGAGTCATTGCCT
The DNA here is from genome assembly GCA_031258135.1 of Mediterranea sp. (in: CFB group bacteria). GTDB lineage: Bacteria > Bacteroidota > Bacteroidia > Bacteroidales > Bacteroidaceae > Bacteroides. The sequence continues at coordinate 20,068 of JAIRNG010000083.1, read as the reverse complement.
GATACGGTCGGGCGTTATCTGGGATTGGGCGCGAAGCGGGTGATGCGTGTTTTCACGGTTGTGCTGCTGGTGCTTGTCGGCGCTGTCTTTGTGTCCGGCCCTGCCGGATTGCTGGCCAACATGACGCCTGCCCACCTGGACGCGACGTTCTGGATCATCGTTATCTTTATCTATTATGTCCTGGCTACGTTGCTTCCGATAGATAAGGTTATAGGTAAGATCTATCCTGTTTTCGCCGTGGTCTTGCTATTTATGGCTCTCGGCATTCTGTTCATGTTGTTCTGGCGTCATCCGCAATTGCCCGAGATTACGGAGGGGCTGGGAGAGAACTATACGGGATTGTCCGTCTTCCCCATGATGTTTGTCTCCATTGCCTGTGGAGCGATTTCCGGTTTTCATGCCACGCAATCGCCGTTGATGGCCCGGTGCATGACCGGCGAGCGGCAAGGGCGCCCTGTTTTCTACGGGGCGATGGTTGCCGAGGGCATCGTTGCTTTGATCTGGGCGGCGGCGGCTACTTCTTTCTTTAAGGAAAACGGCGTCAGCTATATGCTGGACGGAAAAGAGACGCTTTATACCGGCGCCGATGTGGCTTCCGGCATATCCAACGGATGGTTGGGCGCGTTCGGCGGGTTGCTGGCTATTCTGGGAATCATTGCGGCTCCCATCTCTACCGGTGATACGGCATTGCGGTCCGCCCGCCTTCTGGTGGCGGATATGTTCAAGGTCGGGCAGCGGTCTTTGTCGAAGCGCCTGATCGTCTGTGTGCCGATACTTTTAGTAACGATGGCCGTTTTGCTCTTCAGCCTCAGGGACAAGGAGGGTTTTAACGTTATCTGGCGTTATTTCGCCTGGTCCAATCAGGCGCTTTCCGTGTTTACCTTATGGGCGTTGACCGTCTATCTTACGCGGGCGGGGAAACCTTTTTTGGTCACCCTTATTCCGGCATTGCTTATGACTGCGGTCTGTGTAACATACATCTGTGTCGCACCGGAGGGATTAGGCCTTTCCGAAACGCACTCTTATGTTGCGGGAGGCGTATGTGTGGCGGTGAGCGCCGTGTGGTACAGGGTATGGAGAAAGAGATTCAACAGGAGATGTATATGAGAGGGAAAGTAAAGAAGCCGGTTTGGCTGACTCTGGCATTATTTATCTACGTGACCGCAATGGCTGTTTATTTTCTGCCGCGTAACACGGAGATTGGGAGTACGGAAAAGTATGTAATCCTGGGCGTTTCTTACGTTATTGTTCTTGCTCTCTGGTTTGTCCTGAGGAAGAAGGAGGAAATGCGGGAGCGCCGCAAGGAAGATATAATGAACAAAAAAACAAACAAGAATGAGAAAAGTAGTTTTTAGCCTTTGCCTGTTGGGTATGTCAATTGCAGCCAAGGCGCAGTTTGAGCAGGGGAAATGGGTCGTAAATCCTTCTGTTACAGGATTAAGCTATTCGCAGAGCAGCTACGAGGGCACCAGCTTCGGTATAAACACACAGGCGGGAGCTTTCCTGATAGATAATGCCGCGCTGATGGTCGGTGTGGGAGGCAACTGGACGAGACCCGTCGATTCGTATCGCACCAGTGTCAGCGGACGTTATTACTTCCAGACAACAGGCGTTTATCTCGGTGCGGGAGTTAAGATGGAGTATTGGAAACCGGAGTCAAGCGGTTCCGTAACAGACCTGGGCGCTTTTGCCGAGGCCGGGTATGCCTTCTTCATTACCAAAACCATTACATTGGAGCCGGCCGTTTATTACGATCTTAGTTTCAAAGACAGCGCCTATTCCAAATTCGGATTGAAAGTGGGGTTCGGGCTTTACTTCTGACCGTGAGGTTGTGGATAAAAGGGGGGGGAGGAGTGCTTTAATTTCTCTTTCAGGAACCGTCCGGTATAGCTGGCGGCACAGGCGGCAACTTCTTCCGGAGCGCCGGCCGCTACCAGGTTCCCGCCTTTGTCTCCTCCTTCCGGGCCAAGGTCGATAACATGGTCCGCACATTTTATTACGTCCATATTGTGCTCGATGATGACAATAGTATGACCCCGGCGAATCAACGCGTCGAAAGCTTCCAGCAGTTTACGGATGTCATGGAAGTGAAGTCCTGTCGTGGGTTCGTCAAAGATAAACAGGGTGGGGCACGCCTTTTCCTGACTGAGGTAATAGGCCAGTTTTACACGTTGATTCTCACCGCCCGACAGTGTCGAGGAGGTTTGTCCCAGCTTGATATATCCGAGCCCGACGTCCTGTAAGGGGAGCAGCTTCCTGACGATCTTTTTTTGCCCATGCTGCGTGAAGAACTCGACGGCCTGGTTGATTGTCATGTCGAGTACGTCACAGATGTTCATCCCATGGAACCGGACGTCCAGCGTGTCGGTCTTGAAACGTTTGCCGTGGCACGATTCACATTCCAATACCAGGTCGGCCATGAACTGCATCTCCACCGTTATCGTACCCTCACCTTTACATTCCTCGCAACGTCCACCTTCACTGTTGAAACTGAAATACCCGGCGGAATACCCCATCTGTTTGGACAGGGGCTGGTCGGCCCATAGCTTACGGATTTCATCGTAAACCCTAAGATAGGTGGCAGGGTTGCTGCGGCTGGATTTTCCTATCGGGTTCTGATCGACAAATTCGATATGGTGTAAATGTCTGATGTCGCCCTCAATGCCGGTAAATTCTCCGGGACGGTCGCTGCCCTCATCCAGTTCCCGCCTCAGAGCCCTGTAGAAGATGTCGCGCACCAATGTGCTCTTTCCGGAACCGGACACGCCGGTCACTACCGTCATCACGTTCAACGGGAACTTAACGTCGATGCCTTTCAGGTTGTTCTCGCGGGCGCCTTTAATCCTGATATAATTGTTCCACGGGCGGCGGGATGGGGGAACGGGTATCGTCTCTTCTCCCAGCAGGTAGTGTACGGTGTAACTGTTGCTATCCTTTTTCAGGTCGTTCATCCCGCCTTCGTAAACGATCTCACCTCCCAGCCGGCCGGCCTTCGGGCCTATGTCGATTATGTAATCGGCGGCACGGATGATCTCTTCATCATGTTCTACAACGATCACCGTGTTGCCCAACTCCTGTAACTGCCGGAGCACCGCTATGAGCCGGTCCGTGTCGCGGCTGTGTAACCCGATGCTCGGTTCGTCAAGGATATACAGGCTACCCACCAAGCTGCTGCCCAATGAGGTCGCCAGGTTGATGCGCTGGCTTTCACCGCCGGAGAGCGAATTGCTGAGCCGGTTGAGGGTCAGGTATCCTAATCCGACATTGATAAGGAAACTGATCCGGCTGTTTATTTCCGTCAATATACGCGTTGAAACAGCTTTATCATGATTGTCCAACGTCAGCGTATCGAAGAATTGTTTCAGTTCGGTGACAGGCAGGTCAACCAGTTCGCTGATACGCCTGCCGCCTACGCGTACATAACCGGCTTCCGGCTTCAGGCGCGTGCCGTGACATGCGGGACAAAGGGTCTTGCCGCGGTAACGGGCCAGTATGACACGATACTGAATCTTATACTGGTTCTCTTCCAGCATGTGGAAGAAATCATTTATGCCATGGAAAAACCGGTTGCCCTCCCAAAGCGTCCGGCGTTGTTCATGGGTCAGTTCGTAGTATGGGGTGAATATGGGGAAGCTGAATTTATCGGCATTATATATCAACTCGTCTTTCCATTCGCCCATCTTTTCGCCGCGCCAGCACACAACAGCCCCGTCGTAAACGGATAAGGCCCGGTTGGGAACCACCAGGTGTTCGTCTATCCCGATGACTGTTCCGAATCCCTCACATTCCGGGCAAGCGCCTGCCGGAGAGTTAAAGGAGAACATCTGATCGTTGGGCTCCTCAAAAGTTATTCCGTCGGCTTCGAATGTAGTGCTGAATGTGTGCAGCTTGCTGCTCCCATCGGGTAGATAGAAACGTAACATGCAAATCCCGCCTCCTTCATACATGGCTGTCTCGGCGGAATCGGTCAGGCGGCTGATGGCGTCTTTGGTACTGTCCACAGCCATGCGGTCTACCAACAGGTAGACCGTGTCGCCGTCCCGGGGAATATAGTCCTCGATACGCTCCGTTTCTCCATTGACCTCGATACGGTTAAAACCTTGTTTCAGGTCGATCTCCAGTTGCTGTTGCAGCGTCCGGCCTCCGGGTAAACGGAAAGTTGTAAGTATGGCGTATCTTGTTCCTTCCGGATAAGATAGCATACAGTTCACGATGTCCTCTATGTTATGCTTCCTGACCTCTTGTCCGCTCACCGGACTGAATGTCTTTCCGATACGGGCAAAGAGCAAGCGCAGATATTCATATATCTCGGTGCTTGTACCCACAGTCGAACGCGGGTTCCGGCTGCTTACTTTCTGCTCGATGGCGATTGCGGGAGGTATGCCTTTGATGAAATCACATTCCGGCTTGCTCATACGTCCAAGGAATTGACGGGCGTAAGATGACAGGCTTTCCACGTAACGCCGTTGTCCTTCGGCGTACAGTGTGTCAAAAGCCAGGGATGACTTGCCCGAACCGGAAAGTCCTGTGATCACGACCAATTTATTGCGTGGGATGTTCACATCGATATTTTTCAGGTTATTCACCCGCGCTCCCTTGATGCTTATATATTTACTGTCGGACATGTTGAAGAAGTTAGAAGTTTTCAGGTCGCCAAAGTTACTATTAATTTAGTGAAATGAGTAGTTGCCAATCCTAAATAAACTTTATCTTTGCCTTCCGGTAAATAAGAAACAGGAATATTATGACCAGGATGTACTTACCTTTCTTTGTATTACTTTCCGCATGTTTGCCGTTACATGCACAGGCAATCTATCCTAAACGTGAATTCCGCGGCGCCTGGATACAAACGGTGAACGGGCAGTTCTGCGGTCTTCCTTCCGGAACGGTAAAGGCAGCCTTGACCGGTCAGTTGGATGCCTTGCAGGCGGCAGGTATGAATGTGATTATGTTCCAGGTCCGTCCGGAAGCGGATGCGTTGTACAATTCGGCTTACGAGCCTTGGAGCCGCTTCCTGACGGGAGTGCAGGGTATGGCTCCGGAACCCTATTGGGATCCGTTGGAATTTATGGTGGAAGAATGTCACAGGCGTAATATGGAACTTCATGCCTGGATCAATCCGTATCGTGCAAAGACGAATATAACTCATGAGCTGGCCTCCACACATATATATAATATGTATCCTGAGCGGTTTGTCGTATATGACAATAAATTGTTCTTCGATCCGGCTTTCACGGAGAATCGCATACATATATGTAAAGTGATTACGGATATTGTGAACCGTTATGATGTCGACGGTATCCACATGGATGATTATTTTTATCCGTATCCGGACGGCGGAACGGATTATCCGGATGACGGGAGTTTCGCGGTCTATGGGGGTGATTTTACCGACAGGGGAGACTGGAGGCGCAACAACGTGAATCTGCTGATCAGGGAGATACATGAAACCGTCCGTGCATTGAAGCCCTGGGTGAAGTTTGGCGTCAGTCCTTTCGGCGTATATCGTAATCAGAGCAATGATCCGTCGGGCAGCGATACCAAAGCGTTGCAGAACTATGACGATCTGTATGCCGATGTGCTTTTATGGGTTCGCGAAGGCTGGATAGATTACAATATTCCTCAGATTTACTGGCACGTAGGACATCCGCTGGCCGATTATCGGAAATTGGTAGACTGGTGGGCGTGCAACGCGGAAAACCGTCCGTTGTTTATCGGTCAGTCTGTTCCGAATACGATAATGAACGCCGACCCGGAGAACATGAATATCAATCAGTTGCCCCGTAAGATGAGTATCCAGCGTTCATACCGGACGATTGGCGGCAGTTGCCAGTGGCCGGCCGGTTCGGTCGTGAACAACGAAGGATGTTATCGCGATGCGTTGATGCAGGAGTATCATAAATATCCGGCGCTTCAGCCCGTGTTTGAATTTATGGACAATGAAGCTCCCGGCAGGGTCGGCAGGCTGAAGAAGGCCTGGACGGAAGATGGCTATATGCTCTTCTGGGAAGCGCCGGAAGTAAAAGATGAGATGAATCGCGCCACTCATTATGTTATCTACCGGTTCGGCCATAAAGAAAAAGTGAATCTCGATGATCCGTCACGTATCGTGAGCATAACAAGGAATACGTACTATAAGCTGCCTTATACTGAGGGAAAGACGAAATGTCACTATGTCGTAACGGCGTTAGACCGGTTGCAGAATGAATCACGCCCTGTTTCAAAGAAGATAAAATTATAGATTGAGTACTGAAGTAATATGTATTTATGAAGAAATTAATTTCAATCATCTCCCTGATTATCTGCGCAGGACAGATACAGGCCGAAGATGGCAGCCGATTGTGGCTTCGGGCGCCGGCTACCGCTCATGCAGAGGTTAGCTGTAATAAGCAATCGCCAACTACGGATATTGCATTGAAAGAGATCCGTACTCAGTGGAGAGGCGGAACGCCTGTTCTGTTAAAGATTCAACCTGCGGGTAAGTCCGGCGGCGGCAGGTTGTCGCCGGATAGTTATTCCATCCGTTGCCGGGGGGTGGATGATGTCGTGACGATAGAGTCGGCCACGGAGCAAGGGTTGCTTTATGGCGCTTATCACTTGTTGCGTTTACAGGAAATGGGGCAAGCCGACGGACAGCTTCAGGTTGTCGAATCCCCCCGTTATGATATCCGTATCCTCAATCACTGGGATAACCCGGACCGGAGTGTGGAACGCGGCTATGCCGGAATTTCCCTTTGGAACTGGGAGGAGTTGCCCGCAACCGTCTCACCCCGGTATGAAGCCTACGCCCGCGCCAATGCTTCTGTCGGTATCAACGCAACGGTATTGAATAATGTAAATGCGAGTCCGCAGATACTCTCTGCCGCTTATCTTGCGAAAGTGAAGGCGCTGGCGGATATATTCCGTCCCTATGGCATCAGGGTCTATTTGTCCATCAACTTCTCTTCGCCGACGGAGTTGGGAGGTCTTCCAACCTCCGATCCGTCGGATAAAGCCGTCCGGCGCTGGTGGAAAGATAAAGCCGGTGAAATCTATGAACTCATTCCCGACTTTGGCGGCTTCCTGGTGAAAGCCAATTCCGAAGGGCTTCCCGGCCCGCAGGACTTCGGACGTACCCACGCAGATGGCGCCAATATGATTGCCGATGCGCTGAAACCCCACAAAGGAATCGTGATGTGGCGTGCGTTTGTCTATAATCCCGGAGATGAAGACCGTGCGAAGCAGGCCTACCGGGAATTTATGCCTTTCGATGGGCGGTTCCGTGATAACGTGATCGTCCAGGTAAAGAACGGGCCGGTGGATTTCCAGCCCCGTGAGCCGTTCAGTCCGCTGTTCGGTGCAATGAAAAAGACACCCGTAATGGCCGAATTTCAGATCACACAGGAATATCTGGGCTTCTCCAATCATCTGGCTTATCTGGCTCCGATGTGGAAGGAATGTCTGGATAGCGATACCTATCAGCAAGGAGAAGGCTCTACTGTGGCTCGCGTAACGGATGGCAGCATCTATCCGCAAAAGATAAAGGCCATAGCCGGTGTAGCGAATACCGGTACGGATGTGAACTGGTGCGGACATCATCTGGCGCAGGCCAACTGGTATGCCTTTGGGCGTCTGGCCTGGAATCATCAGTTATCCTCAAAGGAAATTGCCGACGAGTGGATCACGTTGACATTTAAGGATGCGACTGATCGGACAGCGGCGGATTTCTCCTTCTTTAAAGGAGAGTTGAGCCGTATGATGCTCGAATCCCGCGAAGCGGTTGTGGAATATATGATGCCTCTCGGATTGCATCACCTTTTTGCCTGGGGTCACCATTACGGGCCTGAACCCTGGTGCGACATTCCCGGCGCCCGTCCCGACTGGATGCCCGGCTACTACCACAAGGCGGATGCAGAAGGCATCGGATTCGACCGCAGCCGTACGGGAAGCAATGCCACGGCACAGTATCATGCCCGTTTGGCTGAACGGTTTGACAACCCGGCTACTTGCCCCGAAGAATTGATTCTCTGGTTCCACCATGTTCCCTGGGATCACAGGATGAAAAGCGGAAATACGCTATGGGAAGAACTTTGCCATGCTTACGGTCGCGGAGTGGTGCGCGTAAACTCTTTCCGGACGGCCTGGGGCAGGCTGGAGAAGTATGTGGATGCCGAACGTTTCGTCCACATACGGAACAAACTGAAAATACAGATACGCGATGCCGTTTGGTGGAGAGACGCCTGTTTGCTCTACTTTCAGGAACTCTCCGGCCGGCCGATACCCTACGGGGTAGAACCTCCCATACACGATCTGAAAAGGCTGAAGCAATTCCGGCTGAATATAGATAATCATACGAATGTATCGGAGTCGGAACTGTTCATGAAATAACCGGAATTTCTAATCCCGTATAAGGCGCTACACTATATCCGTAAATAATCTTCCGTTGTTTTTTGAAAAACAGTATCTTTGCGGTTCATTCATCTATCTTAAATCCACATGAAACAGATCATCCTTATTACCGGTGGTTCCCGTTCGGGGAAGAGCAGTTATGCCGAGAAGCTGGCGCTTTCCCTTTCGGCGGCTCCGGTCTATATGGCTACCTCCCGGATATGGGATGACGAGTTTCGCCGGCGGGTGGTCCGTCATCAATCCCGGCGGGGGAAAGAGTGGACCACTATCGAAGAAGAAAAGCAGCTGAGCCGCCATCAACTGGAAGGCCGTGTGGTTTTGATTGACTGCGTAACGTTGTGGAGTACCAATTTCTTTTTTGATTCCGATTCCGATATAGACGAATCCCTCGATGCTATAAAGGCCGAATTTGATAAGTTTACGGCACAGGACGCCACATTCATTTTTGTCACCAATGAGATCGGGATGGGAGGAGTAGCTGAAAATGAGGTGCAACGTAAATTCACCGACCTGCAGGGATGGGTAAATCAGTACATCGCACAGAAAGCCGGTCAGGTTGTTCTTATGGTATCGGGGATCCCTGTGAAAATTAAATAGTTTATGAAGATATTCAATATAACGAAACCGGATGACGCTATCCGCGGGAAGATCATCCGTAAAATAGATAACCTGACCAAGCCGAAAGGCGCATTGGGAAGACTGGAAGAGATCGCATTGCAGGTGGCCATGATCCGGCAGACGACAAGTCCGGTTTTAAGGAATCCGCATAATATTATTTTTGCTGCCGATCATGGCATTGCCGATGAGGGCGTCAGCCTGTCGCCTAAAGAAGTGACCTGGCAACAGACCCTTCATTTCCTCAAAGGAGGGGGGGGCGTGAATTTCCTCTGCCGGCAGCATGGATTCACATTGAAAGTGGTGGATGCCGGAGTGGATTATGATTTTCCCGCCGGTAGCGGGATCATTGACCGTAAAGTACGTAAGGGAACCGCAAATTTCCGCTATGGGCCTGCGATGACCAGAGCCGAATTGAAACAGTGTATAGAACACGGTGCGGCTGTGGTGCGTGACAGCTTCAACGAAGGATGCAATATCATCAGTTTCGGTGAGATGGGTATCGGGAATACATCACCCTCTTCCGTCTGGATGAGTTATTTCACCGGTATTCCCCTTGAGAATTGTGTGGGAGCCGGCAGCGGCCTGGACAGTGAAGGCGTTCGCCGTAAATATTCCATTCTGAAAAAAGCCATGAAGAACTATTCCGGAGACCGCTCCCTGCTCGATATTGTCTCTTATTTCGGCGGTTTTGAGATGGTCATGGCGATCGGTGGCATGTTGGAAGCCGCCGAACTGAAAATGGTCATTCTCGTCGATGGTTTTATCATGACCAATTGTATCCTTGTTGCATCCATGCTGTATCCGCAGGTTTTGGATTATGCCATATTCGCCCATCAGGGAGATGAAGCCGGGCACAGACAGCTATTGGAATACATGAACGTTAAGCCGCTGTTGAGCTTAGGATTACGGTTGGGCGAAGGTACGGGCGCAATATGCGCTTATCCGGTTGTGGACTCGGCTGTGCGGATGATCAATGAGATGGACAGTTTTCAGGAAACCAATGTGACCAAATATTTTTAGTGATGAAAGTACTGGCAGCTTTTATCTTCTTTACCCGGTTGCCTTTCTGGAGAATAAAAGAGGCGCCCGCGGAAAACTTTAAGCATGTGGTGGACTACTGGCCATTGGCCGGATGGCTGACAGGAGGGTTTACCGCTGCCGTGTTGTGGGCTTCTTCAATGGTTTTACCCGCGGGCATAGCCGTGTTATTGGCCATGACCGGCCGCCTGTGTCTGACGGGAGCGTTGCATGAAGACGGGCTGGCCGATTTCTTTGATGCTTTCGGCAGTGCAACCACCAAAGAACGTACATTGGCTATCATGAAAGATTCACATACCGGGAGTTATGGGGTCATTGGCCTGATCCTTTATTTTCTTCTTTTGTGGACGTTGCTCGGTGCGATTTCCGTACCATTGGTTTGTTGGGTGGTTATCGCCGGAGATGCCTGGAGCAAATTTGTCGCCGGTCAGTTGATCCATCTGCTTCCCTATGCCCGTAAGGAGGAAGAGAGCAAGATCAAAACGGTTTATGACCGGATGAGCGCCGGTGCATTTGTGTTTGCCCTGCTCTGTGGAATTGTTCCTTTATTAGTTGTGTTGCCGGCGGGTTTGTGGTTGGCCGCCCTGCTGCCTTTGCCGGTTCTCTATCTGCTCTATCTGCTCATGAAAAGACGCTTGCAGGGATATACGGGCGACTGTTGCGGAGCAACCGCCCTGTTATGTGAACTTTCGTTCTATCTCGGCATTGTTCTTTTGATCCATAATCATCCCTTTTAATTCGTAAACCAATGAAAGTTAAACTGATACGGCATACTTCGGTCGATGTTCCCCAAGGTATCTGTTATGGGCAGACGGATGTACCGTTAAAGGATACGTTTCCCCAAGAGGCTTCCGCTACTCACAAGCACATTGCCACAGATGATTTTGACAGGGTATTCACAAGTCCGCTATCCCGTTGCACGAAACTTGCGGATTATTGCGGTTATCCGGATGCTATCCGCGACGATCGCCTGAAGGAACTGGATTTCGGAGAATGGGAGATGCAACGGTTTGACCGGATCGCCGATCCCCGGATGCAGGAATGGTTCGATGATTTCCTGAATGTGCCGGCTACCGGAGGCGAATCGTTTATGATGCAATTCCAACGGGTCTCTGCTTTCTTGGACGAAATGAAGCAGCAAGGCCATCAGCATATTGCTGTTTTTGCGCATGGCGGAGTGCTTGCCTGTGCTCAGGTCTATGCAGGGCTATTGAAACCGGAAGAGGCTTTCAGCCTGATCCCGCCTTACGGCGCAGTTGTGCAGATAGAAATTTAAAGCTAAGTTTGAAAAAAATTGTACCTTTGCCAATATGGATTTAAAAAGTAAAAATATGCGAGATATAACCGAAATATTAAATAAAATCATTTGCGGCGATTGCTTACCAATAATGAAAGAAATGCCAAGCAATTCAATTGATTTGGTCGTAACTTCACCACCGTACAATCTCAAAAATTCCACAGGCAACGGAATGAAACCTTGTACTACAAGCGGAAAATGGGCAAATGCGGCTTTGCAAAATGGTTATAGCCATTATGATGACAATATGCCACACGAAGAATATACACAGTGGCAGCGCGATTGTTTAACTGAAATGTTTCGTTTGATAAAGAATGACGGTGCAGTTTTTTACAATCATAAATGGCGGGTACAAGACGGTTTATTGCAAGACAGACAGGATATTGTAAGTGGTTTTCCAGTTAGGCAAATAATAATTTGGCGGCGAAAAGGCGGAATAAACTTTAACCCCGGTTATTTTTTGCCAACTTATGAAGTGATTTATTTAATAGCCAAACCTGATTTTAAACTTGTACCCAAATCAAATGGCGTAGGCGATGTTTGGGAATTTACGCAAGAAATGAAAAATGGACATCCTGCACCTTTCCCTGTCGCTTTAATAGATAGAATTATCGGCTCTACAAATGCACAAGTTATTTTAGACCCGTTTATGGGGAGCGGTACAACAGCTATTGTTGCAATGGGGCTGAAACGAAATTATATTGGCATTGAATTATCGCCTGATTATTGTGAAATGGCAGAAAAAAGAATCGCTAAAAACAAGAAACAAAGTGAAATCTCAAAATTTCATACGCCTAAATTATTTGACTAAAATGAAATTATACACAAAAGAAACTCTTATAAACGAGTTTAAGGAAATTGCCCAACAGGGTTGGATTGAAAATGTTCGAGAAGGCAATGTCGGCGGAATTGGCAATACACTTGAAAAATTATTAGGTATTAAAGAAAACAATCTGCCGATTCCAAATGCTGCCGAATGGGAATTGAAAACCCAACGACTCAACTCTTCATCCTTAACGACTTTGTTTCATACAGAGCCTTCACCTCGTGCAGTCAAATTTGTTCCACAAATGTTGCTGTTGAATTATGGTTGGAAGCACCAAAAGGCGGGTTTTTCGTTTCCCGATGAAGAAATGAGTTTTCGCCAAACGATTCATGGAAACTCTACAAGCGACAGAGGGTTTATGGTAAAAATAGACAGAGAAAATCGCAAAGTTCTAATTTCGTTTGATTTCACTAAAGTAGCTGATATTCATAAAGATTGGCTTAAATCGGTTGAAAAGAAAATTGGGTTGACTGAATTAAATCCTCAACCATATTGGGGATTTGACGATTTAGCAAACAAGGCAGGGACAAAACTTTTGAATTGTTTCTATGTACAAGCTGAAGTCAAAAAAGAAAACGGTAAAGAATACTATAAATATTCAAAAGTTACAATGCTGCAAAAGTTTTCATTTGAAGGATTTTTGAAAGAACTCGAAAGCGGCAATATTTTAGTTGATTTTGATGCAAGAACAAGACATAATCATGGAACGAAGTTCAGATTAAGACGAAATTGTTTTCCAAATCTATACGAAGATGCGACTGTAATTTTATAAAAAGAGTTCAATATCTTCCAATGCTTAATCCCCCCTTTATACAGCATAAATAATAGCTGATTGAATGATAACGATCCCTGTTATCATTGCAATTTCTGTCCGTTGATTGATACGGATGGCTTTCTTCATATCACTGTCTGTCAGTTCCCGTTCATTATGGCCGATATATGGTTTGCAGACCGGTTCTCCAAAGTAATCATGCGGACCGCCAAAGCGGCAATCCAGTATTCCGGCCAGTGCAGCTTCCGGGTAGCCTGAGTTCGGGCTTGCATGTTGGTTGCCGTAGTTGCGGACAAATCCCGTAAGCGACCATTGCCCGCTGACTATGACCATCAATCCTGCCGTCAGGCGGGCCGGGATGTAGTTTGCAACATCATCTATATGCGCAGCTATCCGTCCGAACTGTAGATACCGCTCATTCCTGTATCCGATCATGGAATCCAGCGTGTTGATCATTTTGTAGGCGAACATGCCGGGCACGCCCGCTATGAAGTACCAGAACAGGGGAGCGATCACGCCGTCACTCAGGTTCTCGGCCAATGTTTCCAGCGCTGCGGTGCGTACTTCCTGTGCAGACAATCCGGATGTGTCCCGGCCAACGATACGTCCGACCTGTCGCCTGCCTTCGTCAAGAGAACGGCCGACCGCCCGAAAGACCATGCGGACTTCACGGATCAGTGTCGTTCCGGCCAGACAGTAGAACACGGATACGGAGCCGATTATCATATAAAGCCGGATGGACAGCTGAGCGGCGCCATATAGAAAGAGGCCGGAGACAGTAAAGGCCAGGAGAATCAAGAAGATAGACCATGCTCCTCCCTTAAGCGCTTTATGGGCGCCTTTATTGAACCGGCGCTCACCCCACGCTATGAGTTTACCGAAACCCACGACAGGGTGAGGGAGCCGGGCGGGGTCTCCCAGAATTTTATCTCCTGTCCATCCGATGAGTAAAGGAAGCGTGAAATATGCAATGACCGTCATCACAGGGCAAGCCATTCGTTTATGTGATCTACCAATATCCTGTTTTCTCCGGGTGATTGCGTCGTGACGCGGAAAAATGCTTCACTCAGTCCTTCAAAGTTTGAGGCGTCACGAATAAGAAAGCCATATTCGCCGGCTAAAAAGTCTTTCAGCGCTTTCGCTCTGCCGAAACGCAGACGGGCAAGCATGTAGTGCGTATCCGTCGGCCGGACATCAATCGCTCCTGTGGCTTCCAGCGCTTCTTTCAGTCTGTTGGCTTCCGCCAGGTAGGCCTGTATGTCCATGCTGTATGCGACAGGATGCGTTGTCAGATATAAACCGGCTTCAATGGCCAGCCGGTTCACAGACCATGGCATGCGGTTTGTCCGCAAGCGCCGTATCCATCCGGCGGAGGCGGTGATGTATCCCAACCGTAATCCGGGTATGGCGTATCGTTTGGTCATGGAGTGCAGTTGTATCACATTGGCAAAATGCCGGGCTTCTCCGGCAGAGAATATCTCCTTTGCGGTGAAATGCTCATACGCCTGGTCAATGACAAAGCAGGCTTTCGGATGGGATTGAACAAGTTCGGTGAGTTGCGTTTTGTCCCACACCGTTCCGGTAGGATTACCGGGGTTGCATATCCACACCATTCCCGCTTGTTTGGGTATGCGTTCCGGTGTATGGACTGACGTGACCCGGTGTCCGTGTATGCGGCATGCGTCGGCATATTCGCCGAATGTCGGAACAAAGATCGCCGAATGTGTTCCCCTGAAGGTCTGGGCTATCAGGTAGATCGCTTCCGTTGCGCCATTCGTCACACAAACCGATCCGGGCGGTAGATGATGGACCTCTTCCAGTTTCTTTTCCAGGGTATAAGGTTCCGGTTCCGGATAATTCGTTATCGACGGAATCCGGCTGCACAGGTGCGCGTTCAGCCCCGACAGGTCGGCTCCATGGTATACGTTGGAGCTGAAATTGCTCAGAATGGGCCGGTTGTACGCATGAATATCATCTCCGTGTCCTTTAATCATGTCCCGATAAGATGTTGTAAATTAACGGAAGGTCAACGTGGTTGCGTATGTGGCCGGCCAGTTTGTCGTATTGCTCTTCCTTGAATGTCTTATAATCGAACATCATTTTCTCCGGCTTGTTTGCGAATGGTTTCAGCAGGTAGCCGATGAATGACGGATTGTCCAGTATACCGTGTATGTATGTTCCCATGCACGTATGATCTTTGAAGTATCCGTCTGTCCGCGATTCGCCGGAAATGAAAGTCAGGGGGGATTCCTTTCCTTCTTCCACAGGTGTGGTGACGCCCGTATGTATTTCGTATCCTTCACAACTGTCTTCCGAGCCGTGGAAACGGAATTTCACCCGCCGGGTGATCTTTTCTCCCTGTATGCGGGTGGTTACGGGCAATAATCCCAGTCCGGGCAGCCGTTCGATTTCTCCTTCCATCCGGTCGGGATCGCAGACCTCTTGTCCCATCAGTTGATAGCCGCCGCAGATTCCCATGACTGTGGCTCCTTCCCGGTGTGCGCGGACAATGGCCTGCGCCGCTCCGTTACGGCGCAGTTCGTAAAGGTCGGACAGCGTACTTTTGCTTCCCGGGAGCAGGACAATATCCGCTTTCATGATCTCTTCCGTATTGTTTGTGTAGAACAGATGAACGCGCGGGTCGCGTTCCAATGTATTGAAATCCGTGAAGTTCGACAGATGGCGGAGCAGAATCACGGCAATGTTTATTTTTCCATATTCCGCCTGCGTCTGTTTCGTCCGGAGCGCCACGGAGTCTTCTTCTTCAATGTATATATCCCTGTAATACGGTACGACTCCCACGACGGGCGCTTTGCACAGTTCTTCCAGCATTTTCACTCCCGGTTCGAACAACCGGATGTCTCCTCTGAATTTATTGATAAGTATGCCTTTGATGTGGCGCCGCTCTTCGTCATTGAGCAGCATGATTGAGCCGTATACAGCGGCAAAGACGCCGCCCCGGTCAATGTCTGCGACGAGTATGACGTCCGCTCCCGCATGGATGGCCATCGGCAGGTTGACCAGGTCGCTTTCGCGGAGATTGATCTCCGATATGCTTCCCGCTCCTTCCATGACCACCGGATTGTAGCGTTTCTCCAACCGGTCGAAAGCGTCGTGAACGGCCCTGCGGAGTTCTTCCCGTCCTTCCTTGCGGAAATAATCGTAAGCGTTGCGATTGCCGGCCGGTTTGCCGTTCAGCACCACCTGTGATGTGTGGTCGGACGACGGTTTGAGCAGTAGCGGGTTCATATCCGTATGGCAGGGTATGCCTGCCGCTTCGGCCTGAACGGCTTGTGCGCGCCCTATCTCAAGTCCTTCCGGGGTAGCGTAGGAATTCAGCGCCATGTTTTGCGCCTTGAACGGAGCGGGAGTATAACCGTCCTGTTTGAATATCCGGCAGAATCCCGTGGCAATGACGCTCTTGCCTACGTCGCTGCCCGTACCTGCAAACATGATGGGATGTAATCGTTGCTTAGTCATGTTGTGATCGTTTTTTCTTGTATGCGAATGACTGCCACCGTTCCTCCGGCAGGTTTTGTTGTTGCATGTCGAAACGCGCCATCACAAAGAGCAGGTCGGAAAGCCGGTTGATGAAGGTCAGTATCTCATGGGGGACAGGGTCTTTCCGGTTCAGTGTCCATAGCCGGCGTTCCGCCCTCCGGGCTACGGTGCGTGCGAATTGGCATTGCGCCGATACGGGAGCGCCTCCGGGGAGGATGAAGTAGCCGTTGTCTTCCAGTTGAGCGGTCATCCCGTCCATCTGTTGTTCACAATAGGCCGTGAGGTTCTCCGGAAGCACATTCGGGTTCTTCTCCCGGATGGCCGACGGGGTGGCCACGTGGCTCATCACGATCATTGTTTCGTGTTGTATCCGGTGGAGCATTTCCTGCCAGGCATGTTCCGCCGGAAGAAGCGAACGGATGATGCCGATCACGGCATTCAGTTCATCCAGGCATCCGTTGGCTTCGATGCGTATATCGTCTTTATCTACGCGTTGGCCGCCGTGGATGCCTGTAGTTCCGCGGTCGCCCGTCCGGGTGTATATCCGTTTCATGGGTTATCGGGGGTTATGATTGTCGTTCCATAATTTCAGGATGTCAACCTCGCCGAGGTACAGGTGCGTGTAGCTTGCGATGACGTTTTTGTACCGGAAGACCGGCGTATCGACGGGCTGTCCCATGGCATCGTACACCTGTGCCGCAGAGGGTATGGACAGCTGGTCGTCCCCGAACTGCGTGTAGTGAAATTCGTGGCCGCGGAGCTGTTGCCCGTTATACTCGAACTGCCTGTACCCCAGGGTGAGGCGTCTCCGGTTCTTTCCCGTTGCGATGGTGAAAGGGAATACGCCAACCATGGGACTGAATGTCTTTTCGTCCGTGATTCCCCGGCTCAGGTATATCATTCCGCCACATTCGGCCAGGGTACGGCCGCCATTCCCGATGTATTGCCGGATATCCCCGTGCATGCCGCCGGCGGTAAGCCGGCTTGCTCTTTTCTCCGGGTATCCGCCCGGCAGATAGAGCAAATCAATGTCGCGCGGTAGCCTTTCGGTGGTTTCCGGGTCGAAAAAGATGATTTTTCCCAATTCCCGCAGGCGGGTCAGCGTTTCCTCATAGATAAAGGCGAATGACTCCCGGTTTCTTGCCACGGCTATGCGCAACCTGCCGTTTTGCGGCTCCGTTGCGGGCGCATCGCATGCGGGAAGCGGCCGCATGGTCTGTTCCAACAGTAAATCCGGATCAATCTGTTCTTCCAGAAATCCGGCCCATGCGTCGATGGTTTGCCCGTTTTCGTTAGGACTGATGTCGAGTCCCAGGTAACGGGATTTCAGCTGAAGTTCTTCATTGCGGCGGACACACCCCAGACAAGCCACGCCCACATCTCCACAAGCGTTTCGCAGCATCGCCTCGTGCCGCTCCGACCCTACGCGGTTGAAGATCACTCCGGCCATTTGCAACCGGGGGTCGAAGTTCCTGAAACCGTAGATCTGTGCGGCAACCGAATATGACGTTGAGCTTGCGTCTATCACCAGGACGATGGGGAGACCCAGCAACAGGGCGATGTCCGCAGCCGATCCTTTCCGGCCGTCGTATCCGTCGAACAGCCCCATCATGCCTTCTGCGATGCAGATGTCCGCCGCCTCCGAATACCGGCGGTACAATTGCCGTACATGACTTTCGGTAGCCATAAAGGTGTCCAGATTGACGGACGGACGTCCTGCGGCGAGTTCGTGAAAATAGGGGTCGATGTAGTCCGGCCCGCATTTGAAGGGCTGGACTTTCTTTCCCTTACGGGCCAGCAGTTTCATCAGCCCCATGCTCAGGGAGGTCTTCCCCGCTCCCGAAGCGGGTGCGGCAATCAGAAATTGCGGACGTGTGATTGAATCCATCTTTTTCGGTTTCCGGCAAAGATAGTAATAAATTGAAAGTTGAAAATTGAAAATTACGCTAAACACAGAGACACAGGTTTAATTTTAATGAAGAAGACGAGAGATGCACAGAGGCTTCGCTCTTGATCCGCTTTATAAAAAGAAAGGGACACGGATTACACGGATTACACGGATTTTTCAATTTCATGAAGATTTTTGAAACGCAGATTAACGCGGATTTACGCAGATTAAATGCAGTGCTTTTATCTTTTTAAACACAGAAAATCCGTATTCATCCTTATAATTTATTATCCGTGTTTAAAATCCGTGTAATCCGTGTCTACTTCCTCTATTACCTCTTTATTATCTCTTTTTCCTCCATGTCTCTATAGTTTAGCGTAATTTTCAATTTTCAAACCCTTTTCTGCTGCCGCCTTTGGTGAGGTGGCGGTAGATGTCGAGCGTGCCGTTGATTTCGAGGATGGTCCGTTCATATTTCGCGGCCAACGGTCCGGCGGCATCCACATAATGGGCGGGGATGTAGATGTAAAACAGGAACCTGAGCTGCTTTTCCAGCGTCTTGCGCACCTTGCAGGCCGTTCCCCGGGCTCTTTTGAACGCCGTTTCCTCGCCGCGCAGAAACAGCAGGTTGTCGGCCTGGGCCGCCAACGTTGCAATGTCGTTCACGATTGCGGTCAGTCCGAGCCCGGTCAGTTTCGGCAGGGTCTCCGTTGTGCGCAGCGCATCGGCCATTTTCCGGGCTTTCGCTACAACGCCGGCCATCGCGCCGTGTTGTATCTCTCCCAGACAGGGATGCGCAATGTATCTGATGTGACGAATGTTTTCAAGCCGTTCGCCCGCTGCCGTGTCGAGCACCATTTCGCGGAGTATTCTTTTGAACAGCATCATTTTCCGGCGGATTTTTGTAACGGTTTCCACCACATCTTTCGTTTGTCGCATCGCCGGATTATACTGAAAGATGCCTTTCAGCTTCTCAAACGATTGCTTCGCGTTGTGGTAAGACACGCCGAGTCCCAATTCGTCCGCAACGTCGGCGGGCAACGCCTTATTCACGAGGATGTCCGCCAGCTCGAAAAACGGAGGAAGTGTCAGGCAACGAAAGGCAAATGCTTTGATAGAATTCTTATACATCGGTTTTTTATATGAATGTCGTATAGAAAAAAGCAGAACTGATCTTTATGATCACAAATTTATTAAAAAAATCGGGAAAACTATTTTTATATGATGTTTTTATTTATGAGAAATTTCCAATCCGTTTGTATTATTCCATTTTTATCTATGAGAAAGATATAATCCATTTGTATTATCTTATTTTTATCTATGAGAAAGATATAATCCGTTTATATTGTCTCATTTTTATCTATGAGAAAGATATAATCTATTTGTATTATCTTATTTTTATCTATGAGAAAGATATAATCTATTTATATTGTCTCATTTTTATCTATGATAAAGCTATAATCTATTTGTATTGTCTCATTTTTATCTATGATAAAGCTATAATCTGTTTGTATTGACTTATTTTTTATTTTTAAAATGTGGATTTACGCGACTATTATAGAAATTCCGTATAAAACTTGCAAAAGATGAGTGAAAAAAAACAGCTATGGAAAAATGGCCATTAAATGATAGTCTTTATCCAAATATACCGTATCTTCGTCGCATAAAATAACTTTTAAACGATATACGCATGAGAAAAGTGATACTACCGGCGCTTTTAAGCACAATGATCCTGAGCGC
>JAIRNG010000108.1 GCA_031258135.1 Mediterranea sp. (in: CFB group bacteria) | reverse complement strand
TAGAAATATGTATCTTTACGTCGTTTAAATATAAAATCATAATACACATGAGAAGAAACTTTTTTCATCGCAACTTTTCCACAAAGGTTCTGCCGGTATGGACCATCCTCCTTATCGATGTACTGATAATTGTCTTTTCCTTTTTCCTGGCCTACGGCCTTCGCTATGATTTCCGAAGTATTTTTAATGAAGAGTCCTCATTGGCAATGACTATTCTATGGGCCATATTTACCAATCTTATTTTCTTCAGGGTATTCCGGACATATTTCAACGTACTTCGTTTTTCGTCGTTCGTAGATATCATGCGGATATTCGTGACGCTTTCCGTGTCCTATGGGATACTGATGGTGGTGAACGCAGTGCTTAATCGCACGTTACATGTACAACCTGTCGAACATGTCCGTGAGAATAGCGTTCTTTTTATAGCATACGTGATCAACTTTGCGATAATGTCGGGTTCGCGCGTGGTCGTGAAGATGTGTTACGATCTGATCAGCTTTGATGGGCGTCACAGCGCCAATGTGTTCATTTACGGAGCCAAGGAAGCCGGGGTGAATATTGCGAAATCCCTCCGGGTCAATCTGAAGAACCGTTATCGCCTCCGGGGATTCATCGCCGATGAGCCGGAGCTTATCGACAAAGTGATGATGGGGGTGAAGGTCTATCCCAATGACGAGAATATCTTTGATAAGATGGAAGAGCGGGATGTACATACGCTGATCATTTCTCCCCTGAAGATGAATGTGCTGAAACGATCGGATGTAATCGACAAACTCCTGGCCCATAACATTCGTTTGCTTACGGCTCCGCCGTTGAGTAATTGGGATAGCGGCCTGCTCAAACCGGTACAGCTTAAGGAAATACAGATTGAAGACCTGCTGGAACGCGAAACGATACAGGTAGATATCCGTAAGATCGCTTCCCATCTGGAAGGAAAACGTGTGCTGATAACCGGAGCCGCAGGGTCTATCGGCAGTGAAATCATGCGCCAGGTTGTTCCGTTCAACCCTTATAAACTGATACTGGTTGACCAGGCCGAAACCCCGCTTCATGACATACGCCTGGAACTGCAAGACCACTGGCGCGCCGTAAATGCGGAGACCATCGTGGCCGACATCTCGAATGTAAACCGTATGAGGCTCATTTTTGAAGAGTTCAGGCCGCAGTATATTTTTCATGCCGCAGCCTACAAACATGTACCGATGATGGAAGACAACGTGTCCGAGTCCATTCGGGTAAATGTGGCGGGAACGTGCATCCTGGCTGACCTGGCGATGGAATATCATGCGGAAAAGTTTGTGATGATCTCTACGGACAAGGCGGTGAATCCAACCAACGTGATGGGCTGTTCCAAACGCTTGGCAGAGATATATGTACAGGCTTTAGCCAAGAAATTACAGAAAACCGGAGAGTCGACGGTTAAGTTTATTACAACCCGTTTCGGTAACGTTCTGGGTTCCAACGGTTCGGTTATACCCCGCTTCCGTGACCAGATTCAACGGGGCGGCCCGGTAACGGTGACCCATCCCGAGATTATCCGTTATTTTATGACGATACCCGAAGCCTGCCGTCTGGTGCTTGAGGCCGGGAGTATGGGCAACGGCGGAGAGATCTATATCTTCGATATGGGCGATCCGGTGAAGATTGTCGATCTGGCGAAACGGATGATCCGTCTTTCGGGGCGTACGGATGTAAAGATCGAATTTACAGGATTACGCCATGGAGAGAAACTCTATGAGGAACTGCTGAACGCAAAAGAACTGACCAGACTCACTCATCATGACAAGATCATGATCGCCAACGTGCTTGAATATGATTATGACGAGATAAAAGAACGTATCGGACGATTGATTGAAATAAGCTACACGTACAATCAGAAAGAGATCGTAAGGGCAATGAAAGAGATTGTTCCTGAATTTATAAGTAAGAATTCCTGTTTTGAAGAGCTGGACAAGTAAATTGAAAATTGAAAATTGAAAATTGAAAATTACGATGCCGCATGGTAATTTTCAATTTTCAATTTTCAATTTTCAATTTAAGAACTGTGTGCGTTCGAATGTGTTGACTCCGCGCAGATCTTTCGTATTGAGTACGCCTTTGAATTGACTGATATATTCATATCCTTTATCGTTCATCCATTTGCTGAGCGTATTCAACATCGGTTTGATCACTTCATTTCCACCTTTATAGACAGCGCTGCAGATTTCCACGGCCGATGCCCCCGCAAGGATAACTTTAATAACATCCTTTTCATTGTGTACCCCTCCCGATGCGGCATAATCGATGCAGCGTACGGCGGCGGAAGCAATGCCTATCCAGCGAAGCGTGTTTCCGAGATCGGAGTTATTACTGAATATCTGGCCTGCGCTTTGTCTGACCTTATCGATGTCGATATCCGGTTGGTAGAAACGGTTGAACAATACAACAGCGGCGGCCCCATTGGCGCAGAGTTGATTGATCAATGCGATCGGGTTGGTCAGGTTATTACCCAGTTTCATGATAACAGGAATGTTGATGTGTTGTTTTACATGCTTCAGGATATCGATATGACGCTGTTCAAATGATCCCCATTCGTAAAGCTCATCGGTTTGCAACGACAGGATGTTGATTTCAAGAGCGTCAGCCCCTGCTTTCTCTATTTCTGTCGCAAAGTTTGTCCATTCATTATCCGAGCAGCAGTTTATACTTGCGATGATTGGGATGCGGCAGGATTCCTTACTCTCTTTTATCAGCCGGAGGTATTCGGATAATTTATGGCCGCGGAGCGCTTCCACCAGATAGTCTCCCCCTTCCGGATAGTACACCGAATTTTGCATCTGTGCCGCTTCAAATGCGATCTGCTCTTCAAGGAGTGATTTCAACACAATGGCTCCGGCTCCGGCTTCCTCCAGCTTTTTGTTTTTAACCGCGCTGTTTGTAAGCCCGGAACTACTGATGATAACAGGGTTTTTCAGGGTCAATCCCGCAAAGGTTGTTTTTAGATCGGACATAATAGTTTTGTTTACGGTTTAATTAATTGTTCATATCAGTATCTCTCACCGAAAATCCGGCTTCCTACCCGTACCAGTGTGCTCCCTGCGGCAATTGCCAGGTGGTAGTCATGCGACATTCCCATGGATAATTCATTGAACGCAGGTTGTTCGGCAAGGTGAGCGCTCTTCAGTTCCCGGAAGAACTCATATAAAGAACAAAATTCTCTTTTGATTTGTTCTTCGTCGTCCGTGTTGCTTGCCATTCCCATGAGGCCGCGGATACGGACGTTCTCCAATGATTGCCAATCTTTGGCGGCAAGCATTTCACGACATTCGTCGAAACTGAATCCGAACTTGGTTTCTTCCTGTGCGATATGGAGTTGCAGTAAGCAGTCGACCGCCCTTCCGGTTTTCTGTGCATGTTTATTGACCTCCGCCAATAACTTGTATGAGTCAATGCCATGTATCATGGCTATGTAGGGGATGATATACTTTATTTT
Organism: Mediterranea sp. (in: CFB group bacteria); assembly: GCA_031258135.1. Taxonomy (GTDB): domain Bacteria; phylum Bacteroidota; class Bacteroidia; order Bacteroidales; family Bacteroidaceae; genus Bacteroides. Next base: position 5,438 of record JAIRNG010000108.1, on the reverse strand, counting down.
ATTGGTTTGCAGCGTGCCGATAAAATGCCATTCAATGTCTTTCGGCAACGTTTCGTGTTTGGCTTTCAGCTCTTGCGCACGGCTTTCACCAAAGATCCGTTGTCCTTCACGGTACGCTTCCTCAATGGCTTCATCCGGATGAAACTTCGAGACAGCTACAAGCCTTACCCCTTGGGGCAACTCCTTCAGCACTTCATGTAATCGGGTTGCAATGCCCATGCCGGAAATGAACGGGAAGGGTTATACTTCCGGACGGTCGTTTGTTTCACCATAAGGGAACACATCCATGATGGCGGTTTCTGCTACCGAACCGATCTGATAATCGGCCATCGTACCTTTCATACCCTCATCCAGCTTCTTTACCGCATCATGCAGGTCGGCCGCCTGAACAAGTATGTTGGTAGAAGTTCTTTTCTCAGCTCCGCTTTTCTCGTCCAGCGTAATGAATACAATTTTGCATCTGAACCAGCGGTCTGCGGAATCTTCGTCGTTGAAGAACAATTCGCTGTAATTGGCGCGTTTGATGTCCGATACCGTAAATTCTCCGGTAATATAAGGGGTGATCTCTTCGATAATTCTTTTTTCAGCTTCCGTGAAACTCAGGGCGTCAACCAGATAAGGTTCTGTGACTTTCTTGTTCATCCCGTTTTCCATCATCTTTTCGTAGCGTATTTTACACTCGAACCATGTATGCATCATAGGTTTGTTTTTTTAATAGTTGAATTGATAACAGACGACAAAGATAATAAAATGAAAGTAAAACTTGCAGGTATCTTAAAGCAAAAGCAGATAATGAATGGCTTAAAGCATCGATTCGGACAGCTGTTTAGCATATAGACAGGATATATACGGGTGGGAATTTGTATATTTTATTTATATTCGGGAATTTAAAGAGATATTTCCCTTCGAAAAAAGACTATTATTAATCTTAAAAAAAGGTGTTATTATGGTGATAGCCTACCTGAGAGTGAGTACTGAAAAACAGTTTTTAGAGAATCAAAAGAATGAAATCTTAAGATTCGCGAGTAAGAACAATCTTATGATCGATAAGTGGTATAAAGAAACGGTAAGCGGCTCGGTGAGTTCGAAAGAGCGGAAACTGGCAAAACTCTTACGGAAAATGGAGCCCGGCGACTCGTTGATTGTTACGGAAATATCACGTTTGAGCAGGACTCTTCTTGACATAATGAATATTCTTAGTTCCTGCATACGAAAGAAGGTCGTATTATACAGCACGAAAGAAGGATACATTTTTCAGGATGATATTAACAGTAAGGTCCTGGGATTTGCTTTTGGACTGGTTGCCGAAATAGAGAGGAATCTGATTTCGATACGTACGAAGGAAGCGCTTACATGCCGGAAAAAAGCAGGTAAGGAATTGGGACGGAAAAAAGGGAGTATAACTAAAACGAAGGTGCTTCATGATAATAAGCGGATGATCATAAAGCACCTTAAGGAAGGAATATCACAAGAGTCCGTGGCGAAACGGTTCGGGGTTTCCCGGTCAACGATGTCCCGCTACATTAAGTCTGAACTGAATTAACGCGGTTCAATGTAAGGACTCCCTGGATTTCTTAAGTCCCTTGTAAACCAGGAACCCTACGATAAATACAGCCAGACCAATGAAAAGATAACCGGTTTCTTTGCTGTATCCGGCTACTTTGGCAAGCAGTTGCTCTTCTGTTTCGATTCCCGGCACTGTGGACAGGTAATAACCTATGGCGGCAAGTATGCAGTTCCATATTCCGGCTCCTAAGGTAGTGTAGAGCAGGAAAGTTCCTAATTTCATGCGCGCCAGTCCGGCAGGGATAGAAATGAGCTGGCGTATTCCGGGAATTAGCCGGCCGATGAAAGTGGAGATCACTCCGTATTTGTCGAAGTATACTTCCGCACGTTTTACTTTTTCCTCGTCGATAAGGCATATATGCCCAAAACGGCTGTTTGCAAATTTGTAGACGATGGGGCGTCCCAGCCATTTTGCCAGATAATAGTTGATCAGCGCTCCCAGATTCGCCCCGATAGTAGCGAACAGCACGACCAGATATATGTTCATCTCGTCATTGATTGCCGCCTTGTAGGCGGCGGGAGGGACGACAATTTCGGATGGAAAAGGGATGAAGGAGCTTTCTATCGTCATCAATATCATGATGGTCCAGTAGTTGAGGTGCTCCAGACACCATTGTATAAAGGCAACGGATTCCATTTTTTATGCTTACTATTGTGTTTAGTCTATTTCGTCTTCTTCCTGATCGACATCGAAGTTTTTCAGTAAGTCGTTCAGTTGATCCAAAGCTCCGATAAGTTTCTCAATCTCTTCTTCACTCTTTCCTTCTTTTTTAGCTTGCCGGATGTAATCGTCAATAATCAGTGTTTCGGGGCGGGCCATTCCATTTGCAGCTAAAGTTCTGAGATATTCTTTGAGCTTTTTCCGGTTTATCATTATGTATCTTTCATTGAGTAGCTTGGTGGTGACGTAAATCATGTTCTCAATCAGATTCTCATAGTCGGGATCAATTTTCTCGACATGCTCAAAAGCGTTCTTTGCGATCTCATAGTCCTCGCACTTCATGGCTAAAAGACCGATTTGATACCAGGTGTCGGCGGTGGGGCTGATGGCTACGGCTTTTTCAAAGTTTATGATGGCTTTCTCACGGTTCCCTTCTTTCAGATAGAATTTACCGTCGTATGTATAGGCAAAGACATTATCGGGGAACCGTTTCTGTACGGATTCTATTGTGCGATGCGCCTCTTCCTGTTTGTTCATGTGGAACAGGCAACGGGCTGAATTTATCAGAAGGTCGGGCAATAGCGGTGAATATTCGGTAGCCTTGGTCAGAGCCTTTCTGATGTATTCGTATGCGTTATCCCATTCTTCCATTCCGATGTAGCTGAATGCGATAAACATGAGTGCAAACTCGGTTTCCATGCTTCCAAGGGCCCACGCCTCTTTGTAGGCTTCCACAGACTTCTGATAGTTCTCCAACTGATAGTAGGCATGCCCTTTAAAGGTATATGCTTCCCCTGTATTGTTATCGATCACCAATGCAAAATCGCAGGCTTCAATTGCCTTGTCGAATTGTCCCATGTAGAAATGTGACTCTCCGAGACCTGCCCAATAGTCTGCCGAATAGGGGTCTTTGTCAATCAGTTTGTTGTATAAAGGTATCGTCGCTTCATACTGTCCCATAGACTGATAGGATTCACAGACGGCCAGAAGGGCGTCTTCGTTTTCAGGATTGAGTTCCAAGCATTTATTCAGCCAGTATAATGCCTTTTCATTGAATCCGATATCACTGCATAGAAAACCAATATCCAAACAATCTATTTCGTCCATCTCTTCTTCATCAAAAGAGTCAATGATCATGCCGGCTTCTTTCTCTTTGCCTTCCACAACAAGTAATTCGGCGTGAATCAGCCGGACATGGAGAGAGTTATCATCCAATACCTTATTGATCAGCTTCCGCGCTTCTTCCGGTTTCCCTTCGTCGATATACAGGGCTATCCGTGTAACGGTTAGTATGGTGTTGTCCGGATGTATCTGCATGGCCATTTCAATGGCCTCTATGGCGTTTTTGTAGTCTTTGCTGTTTATGTAGAACTCTACGATGTCTTCATATTCTTCCGCATCCAGATAGGGGATTTTTCCTTCTTCCTTCATTTCCCGGAAACGTTTGATCGTTGCGCGTAATTCGTCTTGCGGGGTATCTCCCTGATTCATTATTTTTGTATATTATTAATTTTACTCCATGTATCTTTTAAGCCGACGGTTCGGTTGAACGTTAGTTTACCAGAGGTAAGGCCTTTTTCAATATTGAAATATCCTATGCGTTGGAATTGCAGGTATGACAATGGCGGCAGTTGGGCTGTGTATTTCTCCACAAAACAGTTCGTTAATATCTTCAATGAATCCGGATTCAACAGTTTGCGGAAATCGATATCCTGTTCTGCTCCGGGATTTTCAACATTGAACAGGCGGTCGTATAAACGGACTTCGGCGGGAAGGCAATGTGCGCAGCTTAACCAGTGCAATGTACCTTTTACTTTGCGTCCGCTATCCGGCATACCGCTCTTGGTGTTCGGATCGTATTCACAATACACCTCTGTCACTTCTCCGGCTTCATTCTTTTTGCATCCGGTACATTTCACGATGTATGCGCTTTTCAGGCGTACTTCCTGTCCCGGGGTCATGCGGAAGAATTTCTTCGGTGCATCTTCCATGAAGTCATCACGCTCTATCCAAAGTTCACGGCTGAATTCGATGGTATGCTTGCCGGCGGTTTCGTCTTCCGGGTTGTTGATTGTTTCCATCTCCTCTACTTTGCCTTCCGGATAATTGGTGATGATCAGTTTAACCGGATTCAGGACGGCCGAAACACGGATCGCCCGTTTGTTCAGGTCGTCGCGTGCGGCTGCTTCGAGTAAAGAGATGTCGTTCAATGCTTCGTATTTGGTGTAGCCAATCATGTCGATGAACTTACGGATCGCCTGGGGTGAATATCCGCGGCGGCGGAAACCGCAGATGGTCGGCATGCGGGGGTCATCCCAGCCATTTACCAGGTTTTCTTTTACCAGTGTAAGGAGTTTACGTTTGCTCATGACGGTATATGTCAGGTTCAAACGGTTGAACTCTATCTGGCGGGGACGATAGTTTTTTTCTTTGGCGAGTTCGGGAACTGCTTTCAGTTGATCAATGAAGTAATCATATAGCGGACGGTGTACTTCGAACTCTAATGTACAGAGCGAATGGGTTACGCCTTCTACGTAGTCGCTTTGTCCGTGGGCGAAGTCATACATCGGATAGGCTTTCCAGGTATCTTTGGTACGATGGTGCGGATGCTTGATCACACGATAGATGATCGGGTCGCGGAAGTGCATATTCGGGTGGGTCATGTCGATCTTGGCGCGAAGCACCATTGCGCCTTCTTCAATCTCACCGGAATTCATCTTGTGGAACAGTTCCAGGTTTTCGCCGACAGGACGGTCACGGAACGGACTGTTTGTTCCCGGCTCGGTCGGGGCGCCTTTTTGCCTGGCGATCTCATCCGCCGATTGTTCGTCAATGTATGCTTTTCCTTCTTTTACAAGGGCGACAGCAAAGTCCCACAGATATTGGAAGTAGTCTGAAGCGTAATACACGTTTTTCCATTGGAAACCTAACCATTGGATGTCCTCCATGATAGAATCGACGTATTCAACGTCTTCTTTCACGGGGTTTGTGTCATCGAAGCGCAGGTTGCATATTCCATTATGTTTTTCCGCCATGCCGAAATCCATGCAAATCGCTTTGGCATGACCGATATGCAGGTAACCGTTAGGTTCGGGCGGGAAACGGGTTTGCACTCTTTTTCCGTTCTTACCCTCTTTGATGTCGTTTTCTACGGCCAATTCAATGAAATTGAGGCTTTTCTTTTCTGTTGCTTCTTCGTTCCTGTTCTCTA
>JAIRNG010000131.1 GCA_031258135.1 Mediterranea sp. (in: CFB group bacteria) | reverse complement strand
TCAAGAACACCAAAGCCTTCGACCAACTGGTAAAGAAATACCAATCGCCTGTCAGGCGATTCTTTCTGAACCTGACCTGCGGCGACAGCGAATTGAGTGACGACCTGGCCCAAGACACGTTTATTAAGGCATATACCCACATCGCATCCTTTAAAAACCTGTCCGGCTTCTCAACATGGCTATACAGAATTGCGTATAATATTTTTTATGATTATATTCGCAGCCGGAAAGATACGGCTGACTTGGATAGCCATGAGGTAGACAGGACGCATAAGACCGAACAGGAAAACTTCGGCCAGAAGCAAGACATCTACCAATCGCTCAAGATGCTGAAAGAAGTGGAACGAACCTGCATCACGCTTTTCTATATGGAAGACGTCAGTATAGATAAAATCGCAGGGATAACAGGATGCCCTCCGGGAACGGTAAAATCGCACCTGTCGAGGGGAAAAGCAAAGTTAGCAACATATTTAAAACAAAACGGTTATGACGGAAACGGACGATAAACTCCTGAAACGGTTTTTCAGTGAACATAAAAAGGAAATCAACGACAACGGATTCTCCCGGCAGGTCATGAAAAACCTGCCGGACCGTAGTCTGAAGATATCCAACGTATGGACAACATGCTGTGGAGCGCTGGCCCTCATCCTGTTCTTCATGCTGGACGGCCTGCAAACCACTGGAGACATATTACGCGAAACGGTGACGTCGGTGATACAATACGGAGCGACCAACCTTGACTTCAAATCATTTTTGATAGCGGCCGCCGTGCTGTTATTCTTTGGCATACGCAGCATAATAACTGCGAATTAAAAGTTGAAAGTTTTGAGAATATCCATCCTCTTGTTTCTACTCCTTTTTGTTGGATACGCCCGGGCGCAAGACAGCCTGACCACGCAAAAGGGAGTAGAAAATGTTGTTTTAAGCAGTGACTCGATCGTTCGCCGCTACCTCATCGAATCGGGTATACCGGTCACAAAAGGCAACACGGTCAAGTTGCTGAAAAGCGGCGCAGAGAAATTCAACGACTTGTTTTCAATCATAAAACAGGCCCGGCATCACATACACCTGGAGTATTTCAATTTCCGGAACGACTCCATTGCCGGGGCGCTGTTCAACATCCTTGCAGCGAAAGCGAAAGAGGGCGTAGAAGTACGCCTGATATTTGACGCCTTCGGCAATTCTTCAAACAACCGGCCATTAACGGGGAAACATCTCAAAGCCATACGGGAAAGCGGAATCGAAATCGTAAAGTTCGACCCGATCAACTTTCCTTATATCAACCACGTGTTCCATCGCGATCACCGGAAAATTGCCGTCATTGACGGATGCACCGGATATACGGGAGGCATAAACATAGCCGACTACTACATTAAAGGATTGCCCAAAATCGGGGAATGGCGTGACATACATGTCCGCATGGAAGGAAGCGCCGTGCATGACTTGCAAAAAATATTCTTAGACATGTGGGAAGAAGAAACAAAACAAAAGATAGAAGGAGAGGCCTACTTTCCACGGTTTGCGCCGGATGAAAGCGGAAAAGAGGTAGCGATCGTCGATCGCCGGCCCGGAAAATCACCCAAACTGATGCGCCGCGCATTAGCCCGGTCCATCCATGCGGCGCAACATAAGTTACAGATCATCAATCCTTACTTCGTACCGACAAGATCCATCAAAAAAGAGATCAGGAAAGCGCTCAGGAGGGGAGTGGATGTCGAGATCATGATCTCATCCAAATCGGACATTCCTTTCACCCCGGAAGCCACGTTCTACGTTTCACATAAACTCATGAAAAGAGGAGCGGAAATATATATGTATAACGGCGGGTTCCATCACTCCAAAGTGATGATGATAGATGAATCTTTCTGCACCGTCGGTTCTGCCAATCTAAGCAGCCGTAGCCTGCGCTATGATTATGAAACCAATGCTTTTATCTTTGACGAAGAAACAACCCGGGAACTGGTCGACATGTTTGAAGAAGACAAGGAAGATAGCGCCGTCATGACGCAGGAAGGATGGAAGAAACGCTCCAAATGGAAACGTTTCGCCGGCTGGTTCGCCCATCTGTTCACCCCGTTCATCTGACAGCGGCCTCCACATACCCATCCAAAACGAAAAGGCGGGAGGTTATATGGATATGGAAACCCGGGGTTCCGAAAAATTCATCTATATTTGCAACGATCCTTATTTAACAGTGTTATGATGAGAAACAATGAAAGTATAGCCGCCGAAGCTGTTGGCCTGCTGAAATCACTCATCCGTATTCCATCTCCAAGTCGTGAAGAGACTGCCGCGGCGGATTTTCTGCAACAATACCTTGAAGTGCGAGGCATGGAAACCGGACGAAAAGGAAACAATGTGTGGTGCTTGGGCCCAATGTTTACGACCCGAAAGCCAACCCTCCTGCTCAACTCCCATATCGATACGGTAAAGCCTGTCGGCGGTTGGCAGAGAGACCCGTTTACCCCGGCGGAAGTGAACGGCAAATTATATGGATTGGGAAGCAACGATGCCGGCGCGAGTGTAGTCTCGTTATTGCACGTCTTCATGGAATTGTGCCGCACGGAGCAATCCTATAACCTGATCTTCCTGGCCTCCTGTGAAGAAGAAATATCCGGAGCGAACGGGATAGAAAGCGTATGGCCCGAACTCCCTCCCGTCTCTTTCGCCCTGGTAGGAGAGCCTACGGAGATGCAGCCCGCCATTGCCGAGAAGGGGCTGATGGTACTGGATGTAACCGCTTCCGGCAGAGCCGGACACGCCGCACGGAGCGAAGGAGAGAACGCAATATATAAGTCCCTGCAAGATATTGAATGGTTTCGCGACTATCGCTTTGAAAAAGAATCCCCGCTTCTGGGGCCGGTCAGGATGAACGTTACGCAAATCAACGCCGGCGCCCAGCACAATGTGGTCCCCGACCGGTGCGCCTTTGTTGTCGATATCCGGAGCAACGAATTGTATAGCAATGAAGAACTGTTTGAGATTGTCAGCCAACACATATCCTGTGAGGTAAAGGCCCGTTCTTTCCGGTTGAACTCTTCACACATCCCGGAAAATCACCCATTCGTACGGAAAGCCATAGAATCAGGGCGGAAAACGTTTGGCTCACCAACGCTTTCGGATCAGGCGCTTATGCCATTCCCGTCCGTAAAAATGGGGCCGGGACATTCGTCAAGGTCACACACCGCAGATGAATATATACTCATTAAAGAAATAGAAGAAGCCATCGGGTTATATATTCAACTGCTGAACGGCTTAAGCATATAGTCTTTGCGCAGGCTACGCAAGCATCAAGACGCCTGCGGCTATTTACGATTAGACGATTTACAATTTGAAACGCAGATTCACGCAGATTATAATTATAAATTCAATGTCGTTTAGTTAAGAGATACCATTCACCTTCTCGCTAAAAGTTTGAAAAGAGATATGTTCTTTGACATTATGGGATTAATTTGAAAAGCATTAAACAACCACCTCCAGAGGAGGTGAATTTAGTTCTGCAGGCAGCTCCATTTCATTTTCAAGCATACGAAAGACGTTCAGTAATTTTTCCAGCTTCTGAGGCTTGTTCCTGTATTTCTTAAAGTCTTTCTTATACTGCGTGCCGTAACGCAATGTTTTCATTCACTGCAAGACTTTATGAACGCTTCCATACTGCTTGTGTCTACGGTACCGGCAAACTTACCCGCTTTCGCTTCATTGACGGCCGCTTCAGTGACTTCGTT
>JAIRNG010000103.1 GCA_031258135.1 Mediterranea sp. (in: CFB group bacteria) | reverse complement strand
GGCCGCCGCTTCGGCGCATCGTTCGCCGTCTATGCCTGCGGAGACGATTCCTCCTGCATATCCGGCGCCTTCGCCGCAGGGGAATAATCCTTTCAGGGTGATGTGTTGCAGCGTTTCCCTGTTGCGTATGATCCGCAGGGGCGCCGAGGTGCGTGTTTCAACGCCCACCATGACCGCTTCGTTTGTAAGGAATCCGTGGCTGCTTCTGCCGAATTGTTGCAGTCCGGCGGATAAACGTTCAGTGATAAACTCCGGCATCCAGAAGTGTAAGGGTGAAGAGACAAGCCCCGGAGCGTACGAGCTGCCGGGCAGGTCAAAGCTCAGCTTCCGGCGGGTGAAGTCGGCCATGCGTTGCGCCGGAGCGGTCTGTTTCATGCCTCCCTGTTGCCGGCACGACCTTTCCAGCGCTTCCTGAAACTCCATCATGGCCAGCGGATGCGGGTCGGCGGCCAGGTCTTCCGGGCGTATCTCGACCACCATTCCCGCGTTGCTCCAGCGCGAGCCCCGGTTTGAGGGCGACATGCCGTTGACAACCACTTGCTCCGGTCCGCTGGCGGCGGGAATGATGAATCCGCCGGGGCACATGCAGAAACTGTAAACGCCCCGCCCGCCGACCTGCGTAACAAAACTGTATTCGGCTGCGGGCAGGTAGCGTCCCCGCCCCTCTTTATCGTGGTATTGTATCCGGTCGATCAATTCGGCCGGGTGCTCCAGGCGGACGCCGACGGCTATGCCTTTTGCTTCCACATCCACCTGATGGGCTGCCAGCCAACGGTAAACATCACGGGCGGAATGGCCGGTGGCAAGTATGACCGGGCCGTACAGCGCTTTGCCGGTATTCGTTTCAATGCCTTTCACCTCTTTATTCTCAATGATGAGCGCATCCATACGGGTTTCAAAGTGGACCTCCCCTCCGCATCCGAGAATCGTGTTCCGCATGTTTTCAATAACCCGCGGGAGTTTGTCCGTACCGATATGCGGATGGGCGTCGACCAGGATCTGAGTGGAAGCGCCATGCTGGCAAAAGACATGGAGCAGCTTCTCTGCGTTGCCACGCTTCTTGCTGCGCGTATATAGCTTGCCGTCCGAATAGGCGCCTGCTCCCCCTTCTCCGAAGCAATAGTTTGATTCGGGGTTTACGAGGTGCTCCCGGCTGATCAGTGCAAGGTCTTTCTTGCGCTCGCGGACATTCTTGCCGCGCTCAACAATCACCGGACGAAGCCCCAGCTCGATGAGGCGCAGCGCAGCGAAAAGCCCGCCGGGGCCGGCGCCTGCCACGATAACCTGTGGTCTGCCTTCCACACTTCTGTATGTCACAGGTTGATATTCCTCCCCGTCCGGCGTTTCGTTCAGGTAAACGCGGATTTTCAGATTAACGAATACGGCGCGCCGGCGCGCATCGATGCTGCGCTTCAATATGCGTATGGCTGTTATATCGTCGGGGGCGAGCCCCTTTTCACGGGAAATATATTGCCGGATGGCTTGTTCGCCGGCTGCCTGTCCGGGCGGAATACGGAGTTGATATTCTTGTATCATGGTTGAAACGCAGATTAACGCGGATTAACGCAGATTATTGGGTTATAATTAATGCTTTTCGAAACGCAGATTAATGCTTTTTGAAACGCAGATTAACGCGGATTATTAGGGTGTAACCGGATGGATTAAAGAACATATCTACGGATTCCATTTTGGAGATTGGTATGATTGAAGTTAATGAGTAGTCCTAAATGCTTTTGGCTTAATTTTAAGTAAGTCATGATTTGGGCCGTATGTATCGGGAGTAGCTGCTCGACAGCTTTAAGTTCCAGAATGATAGTGTCTTCAACTAAAATGTCGATTCTATATCCTGCATCCAACTTCTGTCCCATATACATAATCGGTAACTCTTTCTGTTTCTCGCAACTTATATTTTCTTTTGCAAGCTCATAGCACAAACACGTTTCATAAGCGCTCTCCAATAGTCCGACGCCTAATTCTCTGTGAACGCTATATGCACATCCTATAATTTTATAAGCTAACCTGTTTGTAGCCTCATCTATATTTACCATCAATCCGTATATTTCAATTTATAATAATAATAATAATAATAATCTGCGTCAATCTGCGTTAATCTGCGTTTCAACTCCTCAGCCGAATATCGCCCTGAACGCCTCTTCCACTTTTCTTACCGGGATCAGTTCGATCGTTAGTTTTCCGGTGGTCATGCCTTGCAGGTTATGGTTGGGCATGATGAATTGGTTGAACCCGAGCTTCTCGGCTTCGCCGATGCGCTGTTCGATCCGGTTGACCGGCCGTATCTCTCCGGATAGCCCGATTTCCCCAGCCATGCAGACACCGGATCCGATGGCTGTATCCATGTTGGACGAGAGTATGGCGCTGATCACGGCCAAGTCTATGGCGGGATCGTTAACCTTCAGGCCTCCGGCGATATTCAGGAATACGTCTTTCTGCGCCAGCTTGAAGCCGACCCTTTTTTCGAGGACGGCCAGCAGCATATTCATCCTCCGTATGTCGAAGCCTGTCGACGAACGTTGCGGATTGCCATACACCGCGGAGCTGACCAACGCCTGGGTCTCGATGAGGAATGGCCGTACGCCCTCTATGGCGGAGGCGATCGCCACTCCGCTCATCCCCTCATGCTCCCCGGAAAGCAGCAGCTCGGACGGGTTGCTCACCTGGCGCAGTCCGTCCTGGCGCATCTCGTATATCCCCAGTTCGGCAGTGCTGCCGAAGCGGTTCTTGATGCTGCGCAATATGCGGTACATGTAGTGTTGGTCGCCCTCGAACTGCAGAACGGTGTCTACGATATGCTCCAGTACTTTCGGCCCTGCAATGCTGCCTTCCTTATTGATATGTCCGATGAGTAAGACAGGGATATGCGTTTCCTTGGCAAAACGCAGGATGGAAGCGGAACACTCGCGCACCTGCGATATGCTTCCGGGCGACGACTCGATACTTTCCGTCGACAGGGTCTGTATGGAGTCTATGACAACCATATCCGGACGCGTATTCCTGATGTGAACATAGATTTGCTCCAGTGAGGTCTCGCAAACGATCAGGCAATCACCCGGCGCTTTGCTCAGGCGGTCGGCGCGCAGTTTAAACTGTCGGGCGCTTTCTTCGCCCGACACATAAAGGACCCGCTTTTCCGGCATGCGCAATACGGTTTGCAGGATCAGCGTAGACTTGCCGATGCCCGGCTCACCGCCAATCAACACCAGGGAACCGGGCACCAGTCCTCCCCCCAACACCCGGTTCAGCTCTTCATCGTGCATGTCGATGCGAGGCTCGTCGCCTGTTTCAATATCATTGAGCGCAAGCGGTACGGCTTTTGGCGTCTCGATCCCCGATGCAGGGCGTTTATGGGGCGCTTCCTTCCGTATAATCTCTTCTACATACGTATTCCATTCTCCGCACGACGGACATTTACCGATCCATTTCGGCGAATCCTGCCCGCAATTCCTGCAAACATACACGGTTTTCTCTTTGGCCATTCTGTTCCTTTCTATTGTTTTAAACGCAAATATAGAGATATAACGTGAGTTCGATGTAAGGACACGTTTCCTTTTTAAAGGGCGGAGGCGGGAAATCTACATTCCTGCCTGCAAATTTCAAAAAGCTGCCTGCAAAAATCAAAAAGCTGCCTGCAAATCGGAAAGCAAAGCGGTGACCCATGCAAATTGGAAAAGGGAGCTTTTGACTCACCCTCCTGTACGCTTTTCGCTCCGGATAATAAAATAAAAAAGATCCGTGTGATCCGTGAAATCCGTGTCTATATATTAAAATAAAGAGCCTCAGCATTGCCCCGCTATCGGGAATGTTCTATCTTTGCATCGTTCCAATGATAAACGGAAGTATTAAAACTGTAAACAGTAAATGAAAGCGTTATTCTCTGAACTGCCCTGCAAAGTGGCAGACATCACGCTTGCCGGCTTCGGCCGCAAGGAAATCGATCTGGCGGAAAAAGAAATGCCCGGCCTTATGGCTCTTCGCGAAAAGTATGGAGAATCGAAGCCTCTGAAAGGCGCCCGCATCACGGGATCGCTGCACATGACCATCCAGACGGCCGTACTGATTGAAACTCTGGTGGCGCTGGGAGCCGAAGTGCGCTGGTGCTCATGCAACATCTACTCTACCCAGGACCATGCCGCCGCCGCGATCGCCGCATCGGGTGTCGCCGTATTCGCATGGAAGGGCGAAACGCTGGAAGACTACTGGTGGTGTACGTTACAGGCGCTTAACTTTGCCGGCGGCAAAGGCCCGAATGTGATTGTCGACGACGGGGGCGACGCCACCATGATGATCCATGCAGGCTACGAGGCGGAAAAGGATGCCGCCGTTCTCAACAAACCGGCTTCCGCCGAAGACGAAACAGAACTGAATAACATCCTTAAACGGGTACTGGCCGGGGATAAAGACCGCTGGCGGCGGATTGTTCCTGAGATACGCGGCGTTTCGGAAGAAACTACAACAGGCGTTCACCGCTTATATCAGATGCTGGCGGAAGATAAGCTGTTATTCCCTGCATACAATGTAAACGATTCGGTAACCAAATCGAAGTTCGACAACCTCTACGGTTGCCGAGAATCATTGGCCGACGGCATTAAACGCGCCACAGATGTCATGATTGCCGGTAAAGTGGCGGTGATCTGCGGATATGGGGATGTCGGCAAAGGTTGCGCACATTCCATGCGTTCCTACGGAGCCCGCGTAATGGTTACCGAGATTGACCCGATCTGCGCCCTGCAAGCTGCCATGGAAGGGTTTGAGGTCGTAACCATGGACGACGCATGCAGTGAAGGCAACATCTTCGTGACCACCACCGGTAATATCGATGTCATCCGCATCGACCACATAGAGAAGATGAAAGACCAATCCATCATTTGCAATATCGGCCACTTCGACAACGAAATACAGGTAGATGCCCTGAAGAGCTATCCGGGCATCAGGCGTGTAAGCATCAAGCCGCAGGTAGACCGGTATTTCTTCCCCGACGGACATTCCGTCATCTTGCTGGCAGACGGCCGCCTGGTAAATCTGGGCTGTGCAACCGGCCACCCGTCGTTTGTGATGAGCAACTCATTCACCAACCAGACGCTGGCGCAGATCGAACTGTACAACAAAGAGCATGCAATCGGTGTGTACCGTTTGCCCAAATACCTGGACGAAGAAGTTGCCCGCCTGCACCTGGAAAAGATAGGCGTGAAACTCACAAAACTGACGCCCGAACAAGCCGGATACATCGGTGTACAGGTAGACGGCCCATACAAGGCGGAACACTATAGATATTAAAGGATTTACGAAATGAAAAAGTTTCTTCCTGACCTGATCGCCATTCTGGCTTTTATTGTCATATCTTATGTATATTTCTTCCCTGCGGTGACCGAGGGACGTATTCTGTTTCAGAACGATACGGTAGCCGGAGTAGGCGCCGGACAGGAAGCAAAGGAGTATTACGAGCAAAACGGCGAACGCACCCGTTGGACAAATTCCATATTCGGCGGGATGCCCACGTATCAGATATCGCCCAGCTACGATTCGACGCAACTGCTTGCTTTCGCAGGAAATGTATACCACCTCTTCCTGCCCGATTACGTTTGGTATATCTTCATCTTAATGCTCGGATTCTATATCCTGCTCCGGGCAATGGGCGTATCGGCCTGGCTGTCTGCCTTGGGAGGCGTCATCTGGGGATTCTCTTCCTATTTCTTTATCCTGATCTCCGCCCAGCATATCTGGAAACTGGTCACACTGGCCTATATCCCCCCCGCCATAGCCGGGATTATTCTGGTCTATCGCGGGAAATACCTGCCGGGAGCAGTGGTCACGGCGCTGTTCATTGCTTTGCAGATCATGTCGAACCATGTGCAGATGACCTATTATTTCCTGTTTGTCATTCTGTTCATCGTCATCGCTTTCTTTGTCGACGCCCGGCAAAAGAAACAACTGCCGGATTTCTTCAAAGCATCCGCCATCCTGGTGATCGCCGGGCTTATCGGTATATCGGCCAACCTGTCCAACCTCTATCATACTTACGAATACAGTAAGGAGACGATGCGCGGCAAAAGCGAACTGAAACAGGAAGGGGTTGCTGCGTCACAGCAAACAAGCAGCGGATTGGACAGGGACTACATCACGCATTGGAGCTATGGCATCGGCGAAACATTCACCTTGCTCATCCCTAATACCAAAGGGGGGGCTTCGGTTCCGTTGGCCGGTAACGAAAAGGCCATGGAAAAGGCTAACCCTGTGTATGCCGGACTTTACTCACAACTCACCCAGTATTGGGGCGACCAGCCCATGACGTCCGGGCCGGTTTATGCCGGCGCATTTGTTGTCATGCTGTTCGTGTTGGGAATGTTTATCGTCAAAGGCCCTGTGAAATGGGCTTTAGTGGCTGCCACGGCGCTTTCCATACTGCTTTCGTGGGGAAAGAATTTCATGGGACTTACGGACTTCTTCATCGACTATATCCCGATGTACAGCAAGTTCCGCGCCGTATCTTCTATCCTGGTGATCGCAGAGTTCACCATTCCCCTGTTGGCGGTTTTAGCTCTCAAAGAGATATTGGAAAGGCCGCAGCTATTAAAAGAACAACGCCGTTCCTTCTATATCGGTTTTGGGTTGACGGCAGGTATCGCTCTGCTTTTTGCCGTCGCTCCGCGACTCTTCTTCTCCTTTATTCCGGCAACCGAACTTGCCGCGTTGCAAAAAGGACTGCCCGCCGGACATCTGGCGCCGGTTATCGCCAATCTGGAGGAAATGCGCATACATTTGTTCACATCCGATGCCTGGAGAAGCTTTTTCATTATTGTAACCGGTACGCTCCTCCTGTTATTATACAGATCGGGCAAACTGAAAACCACCTGGACCATTGGAGCCATCCTTGCCTTATGCTTGTTTGACATGTGGCAGGTCAATAAACGTTATCTGTCCGATGACCAGTTCATCCCTGCCGCACGGAAAATGGAGGCCTTCCAACCGACAGAAGCAGACAGGATTATCCTGGAAGACAAATCGTTGGATTACCGCGTATTGAATCTGTCGACAAGCCCTTTCAGCGAAAACATCACCTCGTACCGGCACAAGAACGTCGCCGGATACCATGCCGCAAAATTACGCCGTTATCAGGAAATGATCGACCGTTATATCGGAAATGAGATGCAAGCCGCTTATAGCGGGATCACCGCTACCGGTGGTAATCTGGCAGAGGCCGGCCCTGAACGGTTTCCTGTGTTGAACATGCTCAATACCAAATATTTCATTGTACCGGACGATAACAGAAACCCCGTTCCGGTACTGAACCCGCATACATTCGGAAATGCGTGGTTTGTCGGAAATGTGAAGTATGTCAACAATGCCAATGAAGAGATAGACGCATTGGAAAGTGTCCGGTTGACAGAGACTGCCGTGGTTGACGCACGATTTAAAAAAGCATTGAATAACGTGGAGAATACCGGCAAAGATTCCCTTTCCAATGTGCGGATCACCGGCTATCAGCCCAACCGGCTGATCTATGAAAGCACGTCGGAGCAGGACGGAGTTGTCGTCTTCTCGGAAATATATTACCCGGGATGGAAAGCGACGATCGACGGGCAACCGGCGGAAATCGGACGCGCCGATTATATATTACGCGCCATGTATATCCCTGCAGGGAAACACACCATCGAGATGCGCTTCGATCCGGCCAGTCTGAAAATAACGGAAAGTATCGCCTATGGCAGTCTGATACTGTTACTCATAGGAGCTATTGCAACAGCAATAAAGCAATGGTTACTACGAGCAGTGCACACCACAACAAAGAAGCTATAACCACTTCAAGTTTTCTCTTTGTCATAGATTATTTGACCATATTAGTCAATGCGGCAGCCATAGTAGCAACAGATGCTGCGGAAGTTGTGAAACTCATAATCGTAGACAGAGCCTCAAATCCCTTGCTTTCCTTTTT
>JAIRNG010000093.1 GCA_031258135.1 Mediterranea sp. (in: CFB group bacteria) | reverse complement strand
GCTTCTTTTGCGTTTGTTAACGATATTGGTTTCTGATGTGTGAGATTCCCATTCGAAGGCGGGTTTGCAGGAACAGTCAGGACGAAGTTTTTGATCCGGGTTACGCTTTCAGGGGGGCTTTCGATATTGTCATAATGATTGAAAACGGTGCGCTATACGAGTAAATTGGTCAATAAAATGCCGGATAACGATCTTTTTAGATGTTGACTGTATCAGGAATCTTTGCCTGATGGACTCCCGATATGCCACAGGAAGCCCAGAATGGCAGTTGGCAGTCAACAGGTTTTAGCGATAGAACGAAAAACAGTCAACCGGATATCGTTTTAAGGGTTAAATGGGTTAACTTACGATAGGAATAAGATAGGAATAAGATGAAAACGGTCAACCGGAATCAGGTTTACTGCATGCGGCACGGCCGGTTTCGTATTAAACAGTGCAACTTTTGTGTTTAACACGGGCACCTGTTCTGTTAAACACGGCTACCTGTTCTGTTAAACACGGAAGTTGCGCTGTTTAACAGAAAAGTTGCGCTGTTTAACAAGACGATTCCTATTGCTGTTATGTAGGGGTTTTGAAGACAAAAAACAACCTGTTGCGTTTTTGGGGAAGGGATTTTAATGCGCTCTTTTTCTATTTCCTTCTTCTTTCCGTTCAATTCGGAAGTTTCACTTTGACACAATCAAACCATAACAAACAGTAATTTAACCGCATGTTGTATGGCAACATACGATAAAGACACGAAACGTTGGAAGAGTCAACCGTTTTGTTTTCTGAAAACGCCGCTGGAATGAAGTTTTTAAAAGTCCGTACGGATTTCCGGCTTTCATGGGCTTCCTGTGCGGTTTGACATTTTGATAATCTGTGTTCATCCGCTTCATCCGTGTCATCCGCGTACCCATCATATTGGCTGTAAAGATACAAACAAAATATCAATTCGGCTATTTGATGAGATTTTGTTCGGTCATTTATCGCGTTTTTGTTCGGTCATTTGTAGCCGCTGAATAAGTAGACCGCACCAGCCTGAAAAGTACAATCGTCGAAAAAGTGTGACTTTACATAGGAATTATCATCGAAAAAGTGTTGTTCGGAAGACGGGGTATCATCGAAAAAGTGTATCTTCGCACTCGGACAATCAAAGTCCTAACGACAATCAGCAGTGATATGGAAAGAAAAATCATAGAGAAACTCAGACGGTGGAAAGATGAACCCCGGCGAAAACCACTCATATTGCTTGGGGCGCGCCAGGTGGGAAAAACTTGGATAATGAAACGTTTTGGTGAACTTGAGTTTGAGAACGTGGCTTATATCAACTGCGATGAAGAGCCATTGGCAAAGGAATTGTTTACCACGGATTATAATATCCCCAGAATCTTATTAACTCTTCAAGCCATAACAGGTACGAAGATTGAAGCCGGAAAGACGTTGATCATCCTTGATGAGTTGCAGGAGGTGAAGCGAGGTCTGCATAGCTTGAAGTATTTTCAAGAGAATGCACCCGAGTATCATGTGATAGCTGCCGGTTCTTTGCTGGGTATCACAATTGGTCGTGGTGAGTCTTTCCCCGTAGGCAAAGTGAATCTTCTCCACATGTATCCGCTTGACTTCGAAGAGTTTTTGATGGCTGTGGGCGAATCTTCTTTAAAGGATTTGTTCCATCAACCCGACTGGGAACTTCTGAATATCCTTCGCACCAAATATATCGACCTCATCCGTCAATATTATTATGTGGGTGGTATGCCTGAAGTCGTGGAAAGCTATGTCGGGAATCACGATTTGCAGGAGGTAAGAGCAAAGCAGAATGAGATACTCGATGCTTACAGGCGTGACATCTCAAAGCACACCTCTGCTGCTGAAAGTATGCGAATCAGTCAAGTGTTGCAATCGCTTCCATCTCAGCTGGCCAAAGAAAACAAGAAGTTTCTCTATAATGTGCTGAAGAAAGGAGCGCGGGCCGCAGAATACGAATTGGCTATCCAGTGGCTCATTGATGCGGGTATCGTACATAAGATATGCCGTGTGAAAGAGTTGCAGATGCCGGTGAAATTTTATGAAGACTTAGGGGCATTCAAACTTTTCTTACTGGATTGCGGTCTGTTGGGGTGTATGGCTGATGCTCCGGCCGGCCGGATGTTGGTAGGCAATAATGTATTCAAAGAGTTCAAAGGCGCTTTTACCGAGCAGTTCGTACTCCAGCAATTAGCCGCTATGGACATCTCTTCTTATTATTGGAGCAGCGAATCAAGCCCTGCAGAGATAGATTTTGTGATTCAGACAGACAAGCGGGTTATTCCCATAGAGGTGAAAGCCGAGGAAAATGTCAGGACCAAATCAATGTCGGAATATATCAAAAGTCATCCGCAATATGCACTGAAGGGACTACGCATTTCCATGTTGGGTTATCGGGATCAGGATTGGATGGAGAATATTCCTTTGTTTGGTATTACGAAGTTCTTTTCGTGTGAGATTCAAAACCGGACAGACAGCGCTTCTTTTCCAGGAAATTCCGTATAGAAAAGATTATCTTTGTGCAAAATATCGTTCATTATAAAAAATACAGTAACCTTATTCTCCATTATGAAAACTAATTATTGGCTTTTAACGACGGCGTTGATCTTCGTTGTCGTTCTTCCGAACAAAGCAGGTGAATGGATCAGGATCAATCAGCTCGGCTATCTGCCCCAATCCGTTAAAGTAGCGGTATTTATGAGTGAAGAAAGAACGGATGTGAGTGATTACTCGTTGGTAGACGCCTTTACCGGAGATACGGCGGCCACCTTTACCATGCCCAGGCCTACCGGTCAATTGGGCGGAATGAAAAGTACATACCGGTTGGATTTCAGCGACTTTACCAAACAGGGCGTTTAT
Organism: Mediterranea sp. (in: CFB group bacteria); assembly: GCA_031258135.1. GTDB lineage: Bacteria > Bacteroidota > Bacteroidia > Bacteroidales > Bacteroidaceae > Bacteroides. Next base: position 9,964 of record JAIRNG010000093.1, on the reverse strand, counting down.
TATCTGAAGGCGGATAAAGCTGTTTCCCCCCGTTTCCGTATCGACACATGGGTTTATGATGGCGCCGCCGATTTCCTTCTGAACTACATGCGTCAGCAGCGTTGCGGTTATAACCCGTTCCTGAAAGACAGTTGCCATGTACACGACGGTTACATTGTGGATCATCCCACCAAGACCGGCCGGCATATTGACGTGCGTGGCGGATGGCACGACGCAACGGATTATTTGCAATATACCACCACCTCCGCCAATGCCATCTATCAGATGATGTTTGCTTATCGGGAGAATCCCGGATCTTTCGGCGATGCGTATGACGCCGCCGGACTGCCGGATGCGAATGGAATTCCGGACATTGTGGATGAGATCAGGTGGGGGTTGGATTGGTTGAACCGTATGAATCCCGCTCCGGGCGAACTGTATAATCAGATAGCCGATGACCGGGACCATGCCGGTATGCGCCTTCCCAATGAAGACCTGGTGGATTACGGCTACGGAGCGGGTAACGGGCGTCCGGTATATTTCTGCAGCGGCCATCCGCAGGTTCGCGGACAATTCATGAATGCGACGACCGGCGTGGCGAGTACGGCAGGCAAATTCGCCTCCTGTTTTGCTTTAGGCGCTAAGGTACTGAAAGATTTCTACCCGGAATTGGCCGCCGGAATCGGGGGGAAAGCTGACGCCGCTTATCAGGAGGGGATAAAGAAGCCGGGAGTATGCCAGACCGCTTCCGTCAAGTCTCCCTATATATATGAGGAAGACAACTGGGTGGACGACATGGAACTCGCCGCCATGGAGCTATACGGATCAACGGGAGACCGCAGATACTTGGATCAGGCCGTTGAATACGGACGCCGCGAACCGGTCACTCCCTGGATGGGCGCTGACAGCGCGCGCCATTATCAATGGTATCCGTTCATGAATATGGGGCATTACCTGCTTGCCAAAGCCGGTGACCCCAGCCTTGGCAGAGAGTTTATCCGCAATATGCGCACCGGCATTGTGCGCACTTATGAAAAAGCCGAAGAAAGTCCCTTCCTGCATGGCATACCCTATATCTGGTGTTCCAACAACCTGACAACAGCTATGCTTACCCAATGCCGCCTGTACCGTGAGCTTACCGGAGATGATACGTATGTGGAAATGGAAGCCTCCCTTTGCGACTGGTTGTTTGGCTGTAACCCCTGGGGAACCAGTATGGTTGTAGAGTTACCTCTTTCCGGCGACTATCCTTCCCAACCTCACTCTTCCCTGCTGAATGCCGGCGTCGGCAATACGACCGGCGGCCTGGTGGACGGTCCTGTTTACCGCAGTATCTTCGAGAGTTTGCGTGGTGTTAATATGACAGGGATCCCCGGCACTCCCGGGCAGGATTACGAACGTTTCCAGCCGGACAGGATGGTCTATCACGATGCCATTCACGATTACTCCACCAACGAACCGACCATGGACGGAACAGCTTGCCTTATTTACTATCTTTCCGCCATGCAGAAAGACGGTGTGAAGCAAGCCGGCATGTTGTCTGACGGGAACATGTCTGTTCCGGTGACGGGGATGGCGAATTGAAATCAAATCATTGTCCGGACTAACCGGAACCTTCTGCCGGTTGTTCTCATGCAATCTTTCGGTTATCTACCGATAGGGTGTCGGTTATCTACCGACAGGGGTGTCGGTTATCTACCGACAAGGTTACCGGTTGTTCGCATACAACCTTGCCTTGCCGACGGATGCACTACCTCCCGCAAATCGCTTTGAAGTCGCAGTACTCGCAGTGTTTCGTGTTTTCGGTTTGGTTGAACGGTACGCCGGGATTGTAGATTTCTTCCAGCAGTTCCTGCAGGCGTTCACGGAACTCGTCTTCGTAGAACGAGAAGTTGTTCACCGGGATTTTGGGCTGGCGCGGTTCTCCCATTTCGATAACGGGCGAATAGGTGTCTGATGCCGCCCGGTGGATGTAGAGCAGGGAGGGGGCGACCTTTAAGGGTTGTTGGCGGCATACGATGGCGGCATACAGGAAGGTCTGGAAAATATAGCCCGGCCGGTTTTCGGAACGGGTAAAGAGTTGTTCCACGCCTGTCGGGGTCTTGGGCGTGCCGCCGGTTTTATAGTCTACGATACGCAGCGTGTCTTCCTTGATGTCCAGACGGTCGATGATGCCGCCGATGCGTATTTCCGTTTCTCCTCCGGGCGTTCTGACGGTCATCTCCTCATGCACCTGTTTTTCCATGCCTGCCATGCTGAACGGTGCGTATTGCAAGTCATTGCGCAGGAGTTGACGTACGTACGTCGCGATCACGCCGGAGTTGATCAGTTGTGTCCCGTTATACTCCGGCTTTTCGTCCGTTCCGGCGTGGAAGAATATCTCCCTGAAGGCTGTATCTACGAATTGCCGGATGCGGATATCATCTTTCAGCAGCTCTTCCAGGTGTTCTTTCCGTATCAGTTCCCCTGCTTCGGTGAGCTTCCGGTAGACCAGTTCCGCCGCCCGGTGGAAGATGCGGCCGAACGTGGAGGAATCGATGTCTGTGTTCACTTCGTCCGGGGCGGTCAGTCCGGCCACATAGCGGAAATAGAATCTCAACCGGCAGTCCAGATAGGCGTTGAGCGCCGAGGGCGACAGGATGGATGCCGCTCCGTGCCTCCGGCTGTATAGCGCGTACAAGCGGTCCAGTACGCCGGATGTTTTCTCTATGCTGATCTCCTTCCGGCTTTGCGGCGATTGTCCGGCTTCCAGGAAATACCGTTTGACCGGATGCGGCCACTCGATCAGGAACTGGAGCAGGAAGCGGGAGGCTTCCCCGCGGTTCAGTCCGTCCGAAGAGGTGTTGTAGACGAATGTGATCTGTTCGGCGCGTTGTATCAACCGGTAGAAACAGTAAGCATACAGGGCGTCGCGATGTTCGGTCGTGGTCATGCCGAAGGCCTTGCGGAGGTTATAGGGGACGAATGAGGCGCTTTCGCCGCTTTTCGGCAACAGGCCTTCGTTGAGCGAAAGGATGATCAGGTTCCTGAAATCCAGGTTACGGGTTTCCAGTACGCCCATGATCTGCAATCCGATGGCCGGTTCGCCATGGAAAGGTATTTGGGTTGCGGCGAGCATCTTGCGTATCAGCCGTTTCAGTGTTTCGGCCTTCACGTTCAACGTTCCGCTTTCCATCAGGTTGAGGATACGGTTGACGAGGGTATAGCTTTTGAAGAGCGATTCGCGGTACAGTTGGCCGAACACGTCGCCGTCATCTTCATCCTTGCGGTAGAGCGCGGCCGCTTCTTTCAGCAACGCGGTGACGTAACGGCAAAGCCCGGGCATGCTGTTGCACGGAGTGAACAGCATGTTGAGGAAACCGTCTCTCTTCAGTTCCGGCGGATACGGATAGAAGCGGTTCCTGCGGGTCAGTTCCTGTTGCAGCGCTTCGGCGTTGGGCGAGAGGCTGCGGGTGTACGGGTGTTTAAGTACGGCTTGTACGGCGGTATAGGCGTACCGGCCTGTAGTGTTGTCGTATCCGGCGGTCTGTAGCTCCAGCAAAGCGTTCACAAAGCTGCAGGCGGGGGTTTGCGCCAAAGGGAATCCCATGGTGATGTTGATGTTCTCTATATCGCCGGGTATGGAATGGAGCGCGGGCAGCAGCAATCCCTCGTTGCAGAGCACGATGACATTCTCCTTTTCGTTTCCGGTCAGGGTGGAACGTACCCATTCCGGCAGGTAACGCGCCTGTACATTCTCGGTGGAGGCGGCGATGTAGCGGACGGTTTTGGGTTTCAGCAGGTTATCGAACCCTTCGCGGCCCAGTGGGGAGGGAAATTCCTCCAGGTTCTTCCGGATGAACGTTCCGGCTTCGTGCCTGCACGCCGCCCGCCCGGTGTAGAACTCATCATAATCCCAGTAGAAAAGCGCTTTCCCGGCTTGTTGCAGCGACCTGAAGAGTTGGGTTTCCACCCTGTTCAGGACGTTGAACCCTACGAATATGTACTTGTCGTATGGCAGGAGGCCGGTGTCCAGCCGGTCTATCGCATCCCGGTAGAGCATGCCTTCGTAGGCCAGGCCTTCGCGGGCCAGACGTTCGCGGAATCCGTTGTATATGCCTCCGAGGGCGTCCCACAGGGAAATGAACTTTTGTTTCAGTTCCGTATGGCGCTCGATGGAGAAGTTCAGGAAGAATTGGCGGATGGCTTTTTCCTGTTCTTCATCGAGGAATTTAAAGTCATCCATGATATTCTTCAGGTTCCTGAGGTTCTGAAAGAGCTTGCCGGCATCGACGAGGTTTTTGTCGGCGTCGTCGAAATCGTTGATCATCAGTTCACCCCAGAAGTAGAAGTCGTCCAGGCTCTCGTTGCTCCCCGTTTCGCGTCCGAAGATGGCGTACAGTTCGCAGATCAGGCGTACGGGGTCGGCCAAGCGTAAGGTGGAAAGGCTTTGCATCAGTTCGCTTATGCTCAGGTAGGCGGGCGACCATAGCGGTTCTCCGGACCCGGCGGCCAGATACTCGTTGAAGAACAGTCCGGCGCGTTTGTTGGGGAATACGACGACCGTGCGGGAAAGGTCTTTCCCGTGTCCGGCGCGGATGTCCCGGGCTACGGTCTGTAGAAATGTGCGGTCTTGTTTCAACGTCATGCTTCCAGGTTTTGAATGATTTCCTCTTTTACATACCACAGGTAGCCTTCTATGTTTTCATATCCCATACGGGCGAGCAGGTCCATGTAGTGTTGCACTTGCGTTCCGTGCCGTTTATCCGGCTTCCCGAATTTGAAGTCTACAACGATCACCCGCCCCTCTTTCATCATGACGCGGTCGGGGCGGCGAACCTCGGTCTTTCCGTTTTCGTTGTAAATGATGGCGCACTCATTGAACAGCCGCCACCGGCCGGAGTACCACTCTTTTACTTGCGGATGGGCCAGCGCTTTTGTGGCTACGGCGCGTATCTCCTCTTCCGTTTCCCGGTCTCCGATGATCCCCTCGGACACGAGCCGTCCGATGGCCGGTTCAATATCGGCTGTTGTCCGGATAGCGGAAAACAGGGTGTGCAGCAGGCTGCCCCTGTCGATCAGGCGGCGACGGGAATCTTCCCCGGATATGCCGCGGATGAAGTCTGCCGAACGGTTCGACTGGCGGAACTTGATGTCATGCCGCACCGGTTCCATCCTGACCGGCAGCTTCTCCGGTTTTTGCAGCAGCTTGTTGGTGATGGCCTTTTCGTCTTCCGCCTCCGAGATACAAAGCGCGCCTTGCTCGAACGGTTCGTCCGCGTTCCATTCCATGCCGCTCTTTTGCGACATCCGGGATAAGGCGTTGGAGAGTAGTTCCGACATGGTTCTTTTCTGTCCCTTCTTACTCCACACGATCAGGTTCTTCCTTGCGCGTGTGAATGTCACGTACAGCAGGTTAAGGTTGTCCACCCAGAGTTGCAGGCGTTCGTGCAGGTAATCTTCCCGGTAAACGGATTCCGCCATCAGCGGGGAGTAGCTCACAGGTACGATGTCCAGCCTGTTATACGGTTCTTTCGCCGGATTGCACCATACCAGCTGGTCATTCGTTTCGTTCTCTAATTTCCAGTCGCAGAACGGTATGAGTACGGTGTGGAACTCCAGACCTTTGGATTTATGTATGGAGAAGATGCGGACGCCTTCGATCTCTCCTCCCGGTATGGTTTTCCGGCAAAGGGTCTTTTCCCAGAATCCGATAAAGCTGTCCAAGTCGGACGGATGGTCTTGCAGGTAGTGGAGCACGGCATCGAAAAACGCGAAGAGATAAGCGTCCTGATTTTCTATGCGCCCGAGCCGGAAGATGTCGAAGAGTTCTTCCAGCAGTTCGTAAAGCGGCATCAGCCGCAGCGTGTCCATACGGCCGGCGAACCGTTCCGGCAGCAGCGAAGCGCTGTCAACGGATAGCAGCAAGGTGTTGATGTCCGGGGGCGCTTCGGGACTTACGGGGGAGTTCAGGATAAGCCGGGCCAGGGCGATGCGGTCTGTTGTGTCCGAAAGGAAACGTAAAGCGTCCATCATCATGCAGACGGCTGATGAGGCGTCCAGCCGGAACGCTTCGTCCGATACGATCTTACACTGCAGTTCTTTATCGAAATAGCCGGCTATCCGGGGGATGTTCCTGTTCTTGCGCACCAGGATCGCTATATCGTTGAGGCGTACTCCCGACGCTAACAGACGGGTGACTTCCCTGCCCAGGCTGATGAGTGTCTGTTCCGTGTAACCGGATTCTTCATCGGCTTCCAGCAGGGAGACCTTGACATAGCCTTTGGCCTCCGTGCGGGGTGATTCCTGTATCACATCCCGGTAGGCTTTGTTCAGTGCCTCGCAGGTAACTCCCAGTTCGTCGAAATGGACGGAGTCCAGGTAATCAACCGCTTGCGTAAAGAATGAATTGTTGAAGTCGATGACGGCCTGTTCGCTGCGGCGGTTGGTGTTCAGCGTGCGTGCGTCGATGGGGAAACTTCCGATGGTATCGTTCAGATTGTTCAGGATTCCCCAGTCTCCGTTTCTCCAGCGGTAGATGGATTGTTTCACGTCGCCTACGATCAGACTGTCGGCTCCCTGCGACAGGCCTTCGAGCAAGAGGGGTTTGAAATTGCTCCATTGCATGCGGCTGGTATCCTGGAACTCGTCGATCATCATATTCCGGATGCCGGTCCCGATCTTTTCATAGATGAAAGAGGAGTCGCCGTCACCGATCAGGCGGTGCAGCAGGGCGTTGGTGTCCGACAGCAGGAAGCGGCTGTTCGCTCTGTTCAGTTCGCGCACTTCATCATCGATGCCGGCCAGCAGTTGCAGTTTGCTGAGGTGCTGTATGGAAAGGCGGCAGCTGTTGACGGTTTCGTTGCTCTTTGTCCTTGCCCTTTCGGTCTCTTTGAGTAACGGTATAAGGGTGGATGATGCCAACGAAAGTATCCCGGAGTAATCGGGCGAGGTCTTTGCCGCCCAGTTCTTCGGGTCATCCAGGCATTTCTCCACAGTGATATTGCGGATGTCGTTGGTCAGTTTTCCTTCTTTAATTTTACGGAAGTAGCTGCCTATGCCCCGTGAACCGTTTTTAAGCTCTTCCGGCGATAGTCCGTTGGCCTCCAGCTCTTCTTCGAATATGTCTGCAAATTCCGCCATTTGTCCGAGGGCGATCTTCGCCCTGCTTTCCAGCTCCTTACGGTACTCCCTGATGGTATCCGCAGCTTTGAGGCGTTGGCGGAGGTTGCTTCCCTTTTCTATGTATCCTTCGTCGAAGATGTTGCGTCCGAAACGTTTGATCTCATCCGATACGTTCCAGCGTTTATCATTGGCGATGCGTTCGTAGATGTAGTCGAGCAGCCATGCCAGGGCGGGAGAGGAGGGGGTCAGTTTTTCTATCATTGAATCCACCGCCTCGTCGAGTACCTCCTCATTGTTCAGCTCTATGTTCAGGTTGGGGCTGAGTTCCAGCTCCCGGGCGAGGTTGCGCATAACGGACTGGAAGAACGAGTCGATGGTCTCCACACGGAAGCGGCTGTAATCGTGGATCATGTTCGTTAGCGCCGTACCTGCTCTTTCACGGATTTCCGCTTTGTCGTATCCGGTATCTTCCTGCACGCGGTCGAGGTAGGCCTCTGATCCGGGATCGCCCGTACTTATGCCATACAGTTGGCTCAGGATACGCTCTTTCATTTCCGCCGTCGCTTTGTTCGTAAAGGTGACGGCGAGTATCCCGCGGTAAGCCAGCGGGTTCCGTATCAGGTGTTTGATGTATTCCACCGTTAACGTGAAGGTCTTGCCCGATCCGGCGGATGCTTTATATATAAGGAGTTGTCCCATGGATGGATTATTTTTCTTTCGTTATGCTGAGGCGCAGACTGTTGCCCACCACACAGACACTACTCAACGCCATCGCGGCTCCGGCCAGCATGGGATCCGGCAGGAAACCGCTGACAGGGAAGAGGATTCCGGCGGCAATGGGTATTCCGGTCAGATTATAGATAAATGCCCAGAACAGGTTCTGGCGGATGGTTCTCACGGTCTGCGAAGAGAGCTTTATGGCTTCCGGTATCTTTGTGAGGTCGGAAGAGATGATGGTCATCTTGGCTATATCCATGGCTATGTCGCTTCCCCTTCCCATGGCGATGCTCAGGTCTGCCTGCGCCAGCGCGGCGCTGTCGTTTATCCCGTCGCCCACCATCGCTACTGTTTTTCCACGATCCTGCAGCTCTTTTATGTACGCCGCTTTTCCGGCCGGCAGCGCTTCGGCCTTGTAGTCATTGACCCCGGTCTCTGTTGCGATCTGTTTCGCCGTGCTGTCGTTATCGCCTGTCAGGATATGCACCTCGATACCTGCCGCCTGAAGTTGGCGTATGGCTTTTTTTGATGTTTCTTTTATCTTGTCGGCAATGGCCATCACGGCAAGCACATTCTTACTGTCGGCGAACCATACCACCGTTTGGCATCCGTCGCTTAGCTTTTGCGCTTCTTCCGCCATGGATGCATCGGCCGTTATGTTGTTCTCCGCCATCAGCTTCCGGTTTCCGGCGAGATAGGCCTGTCCGTCAATCACGGCTCTGACGCCTTTTCCCGTTATACTTTCAAATTCGGTTACGGTAGTGGCCGGCACATCCTGTAAATGGTTAAGGATGGCTTCGGCAAGCGGATGTTCGGATTGTTTCTCCATACCTGCCAGGTATTTGGCATGGTTGCTGTCATTATTCCGCCAGGCCATGCCTGTTATGGCCGGTTTTCCTTCGGTGATGGTTCCGGTTTTGTCTAATACGACCACATTTACGTTGGGGGCCGACTCCAGGCTTTCGGCATCCCTGATCAGAATGCCTTTTCCGGCCCCTTTCCCTATACCCGCCATGATGGCGGTAGGGGTGGCCAATCCTAATGCGCATGGACAGGCAATGATCAGTACGGTGACCGATGCCTGCAATCCGTGTGCGAATCCGTCGTCCGGGTCCAACAGGAGCCATAGTGTGAAAGTGAGCGCGGCTATACAGATGACTGCCGGTACGAATATGCCTGCAATCTTATCGGCCAGCTTCTGTACGGGCGCTTTGCTGTTTTGTGCGTCTTGCGCTATTCTGATGATCTGCGACAGTACGGTGCTTGCGCCTACCTTCTTTGCGATGAATGTAAAGCTGCCTTTCCGGTTGATCGTTCCGGCAAAAACGTCGTCTCCCTTTTCTTTTGGTACGGGAACGGGCTCTCCGGTGAGCATGCTTTCGTCTACATACGACCGGCCTTCCGTAAGGATTCCGTCAACTGCGATCTTTTCTCCGGGCTTTACCATTACCGTATCGCCTGTATTTATCCGACCGATGGGGATTTCCTTTTGCTCCCCGCCGGAAGTTATCAGGGTGGCGGTTGCGGGTTGTAGCCCGATAAGTTTCCTGATGGCCGATGAGGTATTTCCTTTGGCTCGTTCCTCCATCGATCGTCCCAGCAAAATGAAGGTGATGATAACGCCGGATGTCTCGAAATATACGTGCGGTTCAATGCCGGTTTCCGTCAGGCATGAGGGAAACAGCGTGTTGAACACGCTGAACAGGTAAGCGATACCGGTGCTCAGGGCGACTAAGGTGTCCATCGTTGCCGTGCGTTGCCGGGCTTGCACCCATGCCCGGACAAAGAAATCCCTGCCCGACCAGCATACGACGGGGGTGGACAATATCCATAGGATTTCGTTGGTGTAAGGTATATGCACCGGGAACATTCCGATAATAACGACCGGTATCGACAGTATGATTGCGCAGATTGTGCGTTTCCTTAGCCCGGCAACGGCTTCGGCGCGTATTTTTTCCACTTTGCCGGCGCTTTCTTCATCCTCTTCGATAAAGAGGTCATACCCTCCCTTCCGCACGGCGTCGCGCAGTAATCCGGGGGATGTTATGCCGGGTTGGTATTCAACGAGAGCATGGGCGTTGGCGTAGTTCACGGATGCGTTTACCACGCCTTTTTGCCTGTTGAGCAGGCTTTCCGTTCTTTGGGCGCAGGAAGCGCAATGGAG
>JAIRNG010000041.1 GCA_031258135.1 Mediterranea sp. (in: CFB group bacteria) | reverse complement strand
ATACTGGTCGGGATAGCGAATCCATATCCGGTATAGGCTCCCGTAGGTGAAGAAAGTACGGCATTAATGCCGACCAGTTCGCCTTTGGCGTTGACCAGCGCGCCGCCGCTGTTCCCTTTATTGATGGCTGCATCGGTCTGGATAAATGACTCTATCCCTCCGTTATATACGCCCAGTGAACGGGCTTTGGCGCTTACGATACCTGCGGTCACGGTAGAAGTCAGGTTGAAGGGATTACCCACCGCAAGCACCCATTCTCCTACTTTCAACGCGTCGGAGTCGCCTATCGGCAGTGTAGGGAAATCATTACCTTCTATTTTCACCAACGCAAGGTCGGTGCTTGGATCCGTACCCACGACGCGGCCGATGAACTCACGGTTGTCGTTCAGTGTCACGCTGATTTCATCCGCCCCCTCGATCACGTGGTTATTAGTTACAATATATCCATCCTTGGAGATGATCACTCCCGACCCGAATCCCACGCGGGGATCGGTCTGTACCTGACGTTGGCGTCCCTGTCCGTCTCCGAAGAAGTAATCGAAAATATCGGGCATTTGTTGTACGGTTCTCATCTTGGAACGTTCCGTCGATTTGATATGTACCACGGCATGAACCGAGTTTTCCGCCGCCAGTGTCAAATCGACAGGTTGGGCGTCCATTGCGTTGAATGTGGCAAGTTTGACATTCGGGTTTTGTTCGAACAGATCATTGGAAGATAACGCCGTAATTCCCTGCTTGCCGCTGTTCATCATGGAGTATGTGGTCAGGCCGGCCACACCCGAACTCAACAAAACGATTGCTCCTACTACAAGAATGTTTTTCGTTGTTCTTTTCATACTTTTATTTCATTAAATAGTTAATATTCTGTTTGTATTTAACATTCCGGTTCTCTGTTGATTAACATTTCCGGCGATAAAATAACAACAAAAATCATTCAGTACTTCCGTTTGCTCCTGTTTTTTGTTCTCTTTTAACAGAGCATGTTTATCACTTAACAGCGCTTAACGGCAACGCCTGACAAATTTACATTCACTGTGACAAAGGGACTCACAGATATTCAATCTCCATGTCATAATCCCATTGATTAAAATAAAGATTACCTCCCTTCCACTCCACCTCGCCCCGCTGAAAGTCAACGGTTTCGCTCCGGGGATATTTCTTTTCCGGATAAAGCGGCATGGAATAATCGTTGTTCACGATCATGCGCCAGGCATCGATGCCTCCCAGGAAGAACATCTCTTCTTCGGGGGTCTGTGCATAGACCGGAATGCCGAACGACTGGTCGACGGGCGCCCAACCGACACCCTCAAAATAGACTTCCGCCCAGTCATGCAGGTTCCAGGCGCCCGGATGCATCATAAAACCACTCTGAAAATGCGCCGGAATACCGCTACAGCGGCACAGGGTGATGAAAAGCAGGGTTACCTGCCCGCAATCGCCGTGATTGTTATCGAGCACATATTCCGGTATGTTGGGAATCGTGGAATATTCGCGCGCCGACGCCCAAGGGAAGTTATCGTTTATCCATCTGAAATAACGCTGCGCTTTCAGCAGCGGGTTAGGCTCGTCTCCCGCCAACCGCTCCGCCAGTTGCTTTATACGGGGAGAGAACCGGATATGAGTTTCGCGCTCCGCCGTATATTCTTTATATAAACAGGTAGTCGTATCGTAAGGCAGGACATCTTCCGGTTTCAGCCCGCGCCATTCCGCGTAAGAGGTGAACTCGAACGCTTCCGAGAAAACCGCCGGCTGATCCTTCACTGCTCTCTTCTCCATGTAAAGCGTAGAATGTTGGTAAGATCCGGGAGAAAGAATATACTCCGGCTCACCGGCAGAGATAAACCTCACCTCCTTCTGACGGCGTTGTTTGTCTTTGGGATACGGCAACCAGCAACGGATCACTTCCCCGTCGGGTACGGCGTTCGCCTTCACGGTCAAGGTGTACTTCACCCGCATACGGACAGGAAGCGCTGTATCCGCCTTTAGCTTTTTCACGGCGCGGATAACTTCCGGCACGTGCTTCCGGTTCACTTTATCGCTACCGCCCGGCGGGTCGCCGTCCTTGGCGATCCGGATAGTCCGGGCGGCAGAGTCGACCCGGAACAGGTTGGGCGCCGCATGACGGAAATAGCGTTTTTCACCGTCAATGACTATATACTCGAGCGCCCCGGCCTCTTCCCAATGACGCATCTGTTCGTCCGTAACGCCGGGAATGTACTTGCGGATATACCTCTTCACGTCATCTTCCGTACGGGAGAAGTCGATCTTTATACGTTCCATCCGCTCCCGTTCCCAATCCGCGGAAACCTGATCCGTCCCGGGCGACTGGCAGGCAAACAGGAGAAACAATATACTGAAATAAGATTTGTTCATCATCGCTTAACCACTCCAATACCGGGCAAGTCGTTCAGGACGATCTTTCCTTTCACGACTTCCATACCCTTAAACCTGTCATTAGCAATCAGTAGCGCCCCGTCGAGATCGGCAAAATCAACCGCCGGTGAGAACTGGGCGGCTGCGGAAATGGCGCAGGACGTTTCCGTCATACACCCCACCATTACTTTCATGTTCAATGCGCGCGCCAGTGTGACCATCTTCCACGCTTCACGCATACCGGTACACTTCATCAGTTTGATGTTGATGCCGGTAAACGCTCCGCTCAGTCCCGCCACATCGCTCAGGCGTTGCAGGGACTCATCGGCGAAGACCGGCAGGGGACTGCGCCCGGTGACCCAAGCTATATCGTCCAATTGTGTTTTGGGCATGGGTTGTTCAACCATGACGATACCCTTTTCTTTCAACCAATGGATCATGTCCAGCGCATATTCCCTGTCTGTCCATCCCTGGTTGGCATCGACCGCAATGGGCAGATCGCTGACGGAACGGATGGTCTCGATCATTTCCTTATCGTTCTCGCGTCCGAGTTTGACTTTCAGTATATTGAATTGCCCCGCCACTTCTTCTGTTTTCCTGCGTACCACATCTGCCGTATCGATTCCGATGGTAAACGTCGTGGAAGGCGCTTTTTCTTTATTCAGCCCCCAAAGCTTATACCATGGCGCTCCGAGCAACTTGCCGGTCAGGTCGTGCAAAGCAATATCGACGGACGCCTTAGCCGCGGTGTTCCCGGGCATGATGCCGTCTATGTAGGCCAGTATGTCTTCCAGTTGGAAGGGGTCGCTGAACTGTTCCAGATTCACCTTACCCAGGAAGTTCATCACCGATTCGACCGTCTCGCCGAGATAAGGGGGCATCGAGGCTTCGCCGTATCCGACGATCCCGTCATACGCTATTTCTACCTGTACGCCGGGGGTTGTTGTCCGCGAATAGGTAGCTACGGTAAAAACATGGCGCAATTGCAACTCGTAGGGCTGGAACGAAAGTTTCATGCCGGCATTGCGCCCGGCCGTACGGTTAACGGAGAATAACGCCGGTTTTTCGCCGGCAAGCGCCCTGTCCGGGAGGAGGACCGGGCCCAGCGTGGCCAGCGCCGCTGTTTTCAGGAATTGTCTTCTGTTCTGTTTCATGATCGGGGGGATTTATGGATTGATCTAACGTTTGGTTACCGGTAATAAGGGTTTGTAGCCGTTGTATTGATGCCGGGCGTATCCATCGAATCCAGGAAACGGGTGGCAAACAACAGACGGTTCAGGTTGTATTCATCGAAATTCGTGTCTACCGGATCAAAACTGTTGATGCGCACATCACCCTGGGCATGGATGAACTTCTTATCGCCCATATAGATAGCCACATGCACCACACGTTCCTTACGTTCCTCCGTGGCTTTGCGTCCGAAGAAGAGCAGGTCGCCGGGTTGCAGGTTGTCGAAACCGGGAGCGATATCTATACGCTGGCCCACACCGGCTTGCTGCGAAGCGTCTCTGGGTATGATGATGTCGTGCAGGTAAAGCGTTGTGCGTACAAAGCCGCTGCAATCCATTCCTTTTGCGGAAGTTCCGGCCCAGAGATAGGGCACGCCCAGCAGGGTTCTGGCCGTAGCGATAATACTTGAAGCGTCTTGTTTCAGCGCCTTGCGCCATTCCTTTTCGGGCTGGGAAATCGAACGGGAGATGTAGGCTTTGCGCCCGTCGGGATAGGCCGCCTTATAATAGTCGCCCTCGACGCCCTCCCATTTCAGCCGGTCGCCCGATACGACATCGGAGACGGACTGCGACTCAGGGCAGGGCTTTTCGTAAGTGAATCCGTAATGGGAAGTAACCACGATCTTTTCGGCGTTGTTCCAGGCATGATATTCTTCTTCGGTCATCCGTACGATAGCCGCTCCGTGCACCCAACCCATATAGTCGTCCGGAGTCTGTATGCGATACCAACCCGTCTGTTCCAGCACCCGGACCGGCATGCCGAGCAGCCCCTGCGTGATCATCTCGGACGAAAAGTTATCGTCACTACGCAAGTTGCAAACGGACAGGTTAACGATGCCGAACGTTTTCTCTCCCAAATCTTTTGTTGCTTTTTCATTCTTTCCACCGGGAGTAGTACAGGAAAAGAACAACAGCAAGCCCAACAGGCTGAAAAAAGTCTTCTTCATAAAATACGGTTCGTTTAGTAGTTATATCACAGAGAAGGTGTGAAAAGCCTGAAATGGTCAGGCTTTTTACATTTCCCTAACAAAAGTACAAAAATGCAGGCAGCTTTTTGATTTTTGCAGGCAGCTTTTTAAATTTTGCAGGCAGCTTTTTGGATTTTGCAGGCAGCTTTTGGGGTAAATGCAGGCAGCTTTTTAGATTTTGCAGTAGAGACGCAATATTTTGCGTCTGATTATTATATAACGGACAGGTACACGGATAACACGGATTGCGCGGATGAACGCGGATTTTTGAACACAGAGACACAGGTTTTAATTTTAATGAAGAAGACGAGAGATACACAGAGGCTTCGCTTTTATCAGTGCGCGGAGCGCTTCTTCCGTGTCTCTGTGTTCAAAAATCCGCGTTCATCCGTGTCATCCGTGTACCTGTCTTAATTTTCAATTTTCAATTTAATAACTTTATTATGGCGCCCAGGTAGTGATACTTATTGTAACGCCCTGCCAGATGATACATTCTGAAAGCGTATTTCACAAATGGAAATTCGGGCAATACCGTTCTGCACAACTGGTTGGGGTGGAACAGCGGAATGGGCTGATAGTCCAATTTCCCAAACTGCCGTTCAATGTCGCCGTAGCCTTTTACACCCGGGGCAAGCAAAATAATGTCGGGCTTCAGGATATTGATCTCCTGCCTGATGACATTGAAATTTTCAAAAACAACATCGCGGATTTTGTCCGAAGGATACGTTCCGCATGGATTGCCCGATTTTACGATATTGTTCCAGATATACCTGATTCTTTTGCCCGGGTATTTTTCTTCGAGCAGGGTCTTGAACAGATTCATTCCTGCGCCCATTCCCCTGTTACTTACACTACCGGTTTTATTGTCGAAAAACCTCTGATAATCGTTCATAATCTCCTTCACGGAATGTTGCTTGCTTGTGTCGGAAAGCCGCCACTTTCCGCCGCTTGTTTCCCGCCCGAAAAACATGACCCGCAGATCGGCTGTCTTATAATCGTCTTCATCCTCAATGGAAAGCATTAACGGATTACAAGGCTGTTCGTCTTTAATGTTCTGAAACTGGGCATATAAATTATCCCATTTTTCAGCATACAACTTCTCTAATTCCTGATTGATACTCATACT
>JAIRNG010000111.1 GCA_031258135.1 Mediterranea sp. (in: CFB group bacteria) | reverse complement strand
AACCCCTTTACGTTTCCGGGGCCTGTATGACTGAGGCGGCTGATGAACTCATCTTGCATGGCAAGTATCTGAGCTATGACCTCGTCCGCTTTCTTTTTGTCTGCCGTTTCAGATATGCTGTTCATTAAACATTCCGCCAATAATTCACCGGCAATATAACTTACATTCTTCTTAAGTTCTCTTCTACTTGCCATAATTGCTTGTTTTAAGTGATTAAATTGTGTGTAGAGCCGCCCCGTAAGCAGCGTTAACCCCTTGGTAAGCTCTAATCCGGGGGTAAAGATACAATTTTCGGGCATATACTTTATAGAAGAGTCTGCTTAAATTTTCCGCACCCATGCCAGTTATTCCCGCTCATGGCTTCTCAGCCGTTTGAGGGGCGGAAGCCCGCAGAATAACCGGCGGCGCGAGAATAAATTCTACCGTTGCGGGGTGATGGAGCTACTTTGGAGTACTGTGTTGAAAACTAAACAATAAATAAGGATGGAATTATTAAATTTAATCACTACATTTGCAAAACACATCAATAATTTGACGAATGGAACTATACACTTTATCACGATATTAGCCTAAGCATGAATGAAGTTTTTACTTGTGTGAGTGAAATTTTTGATAATGTGGAATGCCTACATAAACAATCTGTAAATCTTTCCAAAATGAATTAGATCAACAAATTGAAGTTTCCAGAATTGACCAAGAGAATTTCATTAATAAATCACTAAAGTTCTTTAGGGAAAAGGATAACTTCAATTTAGGTGAATTTGCCAATGAAGTAATCAGGCAACCTGAAATAATTGAAAGTTTCAATCAATACAAATCTTCATTTCAGAAAGATTTCGATATTGAAATTGCTGATGATTTTTCTATTTCAGAAAGCGCAGTAAAAAAACAAGCTCGTGCCTTGAAAAGCGTTATCAAATTAGATAAGAACTTCCATATTTACATACATGGAAACCGAGAGCTTATAGAGCAGGGCGAGGATAAAAAGGGGAAATTTTACAAGGTTTACTATAAGGAGGAAAGTTAGAAATATGACACAAAAAAGAAAACTGCAAATCCGCAATAGCACCGCCGAATTTTTAACTTTTGCCTATCAGTCGAAAGGCGATGGCGTGGAAGTGCGCGTGCAGGACGGCACCATTTGGCTGTCGCAAAAAAATATAGGATTACTGTTCGATACCTCAACGGATAATATCGGTTTGCATCTCAAAAACATTTATGCTGAAGGCGAATTGAATGAGGATTCAACTACCGAGGATTTCTCGGCAGTTCAACAAGAAGGTAGTCGCGAAGTTTGCAGAACGATAAAACATTATAATTTGGATTTGATTATTGCCGTCGGCTACCGTGTAAATTCCAAGCGGGCAACGGCGTTTCGGCAATGGACAACCGCGATTTTGCGCGATTTCACATTACGGGGATATATCATAGACCGAAAAAGAATGGAAAACGGCGCTTTTCTTGATGACGATTATTTTGAACGGCTTTTGGAAGAGATTCGGGAAATTCGTCTGTCAGAACGGCGGTTTTATCAGAAAATTACCGATATATACGCTACTGCAATGGATTATAATCCGGAATCGTCCACGACCAAAGAGTTTTTTGCAAAGGTTCAAAACAAAATGCACTATGCGGTACATAAACATACCGCTGCCGAATTGATTTACAAACGAGCCGACCACAATAAAGAAAATATGGGATTGACTTCCTGGGAGAAAAGTCCAAGCGGGAAAATTATAAAAACAGATGTGACGATAGCCAAAAATTATCTCACCGAAACGGAATTGGAATCTCTTGGGCATATCGTTAACGGTTATTTGGATTTTGCCGAAGAATATGCAAAACGGCATATTCCCCTCTCCATGTCCGATTGGGCAAAGCATTTGGATTTAATTTTACAGGCAAATGGGAGAGATTTATTGCAGAATGCAGGCAAAATTACCGCAGCTCTTGCCAAACAACATGCTGAAAGTGAATTTGAGAAATATCGTCCTATTCAAGACCGCCTGTTTGAATCAGACTTTGACAAAGAAATGAAACGTATTGAAGGTAAGCGAGATGAATCAGACGATTAAAAATGCCTCCAACTTTAGGAAACAGGAAAAATGATGGTTATTCAACCGATAATTTATAACTTTATGACCTAATAATCATAGAGGCCGGTATCAAAAACTTCTGTGCTTTTGATACCGACCTCATAAAATAATCCATTTATGACTCTTACTTTTTTCAGAAGTTTATCATTCATTACAGGATGTGTAATATGTTTTGCAGGATGCGGTAAAGGCGAAGATAAACAACATTCCGACTACCCGATCCATTCCGTCTCATTTACTGAAGTGAAATTTTCCGATGACTTTTGGGCGCCCAGGATAAAAACAAACCAGGAGGTAACCATTCCTATCGCCCTTCACCAATGTGAGATCACAGGAAGGGTGGACAATTTCAGGAAAGCTGCCGGACTGATGGAAGGCTATTTCAACACCGAATATCCATTCGATGATACAGATATTTATAAAATACTCGAAGGAGCTTCCTATTCCATTCAAATGTTTCCGAATCCGGCGTTAGAAGCTAAAACAGATACGCTCATCACACTCATCCAACAAGCTCAGGAACCGGATGGTTATCTGTTCACGGCGCGAACGGCAGGTGAACCCGGAAACCTTCACAAATGGGTGGGAGAAAAAAGATGGGAGAAAACACCCGATCTTAGCCATGAATTATATAATTGCGGGCATTTATATGAAGCAGCCGTTGCACATTACCAAGCTACCGGAAAGCGCTCTTTACTTGATGTCGCCGTAAAAAGCGCAGACCTGTTGGTACGCGAATTCGGACCGGATAAGCTGACCTACGAACCCGGTCACCAAATCGTAGAAATGGGACTGGTTAAACTTTACAGAGTAACCGGAAAGAAAGAATATCTGAATTTAGCCAAATTCTTTCTTGACCTGAAAGGCAAGGGAGAAAGAGGAGCTTATTGCCAGTCGCATAAACCGGTCACAGAACAAGATGAAGCTGTGGGACATGCAGTCAGGGCGGTATATATGTATTCAGGCATGGCGGATGTAGCCGCCCTAACCGGAGATTCCGCATATCAGCAAGCCATCGATCGTATCTGGGATAACGTGGTATCCAAGAAATATTATATCAATGGAGGTATCGGCGCACGCCATCATGGAGAAGCCTTTGGCGACAATTACGAATTGCCGAACCACAGCGCATATTGTGAAACCTGTGCCGCCATAGGGAACGTATACTGGAACCACAGGCAATTCCTGAATCATGGAGAAGCTAAATATTATGATGTTCTTGAACGGACATTATACAACGGGGTTATTTCGGGCATAAGTCTTTCCGGAGATCATTTCTTCTATCCCAATCCATTAGAGGCGCATGGCGATTACACCCGCAGCGAGTGGTTTGGTTGTGCATGTTGTCCCAGCAATTTATGCCGTTTCATGGCATCCATCCCCGGATATGTATATGCATGGAAAGAGGATCAGGTCTATGTGAACCTGTATGTCGACAGCCATACCGAGATCAAAGCAGCCCATCAAACCATCACCCTGAATCAGAAGACACAGTATCCCTGGGACGGAAAGATCAATATAGAGATAGATCCGCAAAAAACCGCAGCGTTTACGCTTAAGTTACGTATCCCCGGCTGGGTACAGGATAAACCTGTTCCAAGCGATTTATACACTTATCTGAGAACCGGAAAGCCCGAAATCACCGTATCATTGAATAATGAAACTATTGATTATGAAATCGGCGCCGACGGGTATATGGCATTAAACCGTAAATGGAACAGAGGTGACGTCGTAAGCCTGTCTTTACCGATGGAAATCAAAAGAACCATCACAAACGAATGTGTTGAAGCAAACAAGAACCGGGTTTCTGTTGAGAGAGGCCCCATACTGTACTGCCTGGAAAACATAGACAACAATCATAACGTACTGGAAACCGCACTTGCCGACAACGCCCCTCTCGAACATAAGTGGGAACCGGACTTACTTGGCGGCGTAGTCACGATAAGCGGTAACGGAACGAAAGCCATCCCATATTACGCATGGGATAACCGGGGAAAGAGTGAAATGATTGTGTGGCTTCCCCGCAAGTAAATAAGCGCATGCCCGGGCATACTTCAATGTTCTTTTTGTTTTTCTGAAGAAAAAACACGAAATTTGCGACGTTTTAAAGTAAAAAAACAAACGAATATCTTTAAATAACAGGAAAAATGATAAAAAGTGCATTGCAAATTGCAAGGGCTGCTTACCGGCCTAAATTGCCGAAAGCGCTGAGAGGCGCTGTAAAAGTCAGCGAAGGTAAAGCAACCGGATCTGTTGCCGATCAGGAAGCTATCAGGAAATTATTCCCCAACACTTACGGCATGCCTCTGATCCGGTTTGTGGAATCGGATGAAGCGGTAAACTTCCCGGCCGTAAATGTCGGCGTGATCCTTTCCGGCGGACAGGCTCCGGGCGGGCACAACGTAATTTCCGGCATCTTCGATGGCGTCAAGACGTTGAATAAAGAGAGCAAACTTTATGGTTTCATCCTTGGGCCGGGCGGACTTATCGGCCATAATTATATGGAACTTACAGGTGATATCATTGATGAATACCGTAATACCGGCGGATTCGACATTATCGGTTCCGGCCGTACGAAGCTGGAAACTACGGCGCAATTCGAGAAAGGATACGAGATCCTGAAAAAATTGAATATTAAGGCTTTGGTTATCATCGGTGGTGACGATTCCAACACAAATGCCTGTGTATTGGCCGAATATTATGCCGCTAAAAACTATGGCATACAGGTCATCGGCTGCCCCAAGACAATCGACGGCGACCTGAAGAACGAAATGATCGAAACGTCTTTCGGATTTGATACCGCCTGCAAAGTGTATTCGGAAGTGATCGGCAACATCCAGCGCGACTGTAACTCAGCCCGTAAATACTGGCATTTTATCAAACTGATGGGCCGTTCGGCTTCGCACATCGCTCTTGAATGTGCGTTGCAGGTGCAACCTAATATTTGCATCGTATCGGAAGAGGTGGAGGCTAACGACATGTCATTGGATGACGTGGTGACTTACATCGCCCGGGCCGTGGCAAACCGCGCCGCTGAAGGCAACAACTTCGGCACCGTGCTGATCCCCGAAGGATTGGTGGAATTTATTCCGGCCATGAAGAGACTGATCGCCGAGTTGAACGACTTCCTGGCTCATCATACGGAAGAGTTTTCGCATATCAAGAAATCCCACCAGCGTGAATATATCATTTCCAAGCTGTCTGAAGAAAACGCAGAAATTTACGCAAGCCTTCCGGAAAGTGTAGCCCGTCAGTTGACACTTGACCGTGACCCGCACGGTAATGTTCAGGTGTCATTGATCGAAACGGAAAAGTTGTTGTCCGAAATGGTGGCCAAAAAACTGTATGAGTGGAAAGCCGCCGGCAAGTTTACGGGTAAGTTCTCTGCTCAACATCACTTCTTCGGTTATGAAGGACGTTGCGCCGCCCCATCCAATTATGATGCGGACTATTGCTATTCGTTAGGTTATACGGCTTCTTTGCTGATTGCGAACGGTAAGACCGGTTATATGTCGTCCGTCCGCAACACGACCGCTCCTGCCGAACAATGGATTGCCGGTGGCGTGCCTATTACGATGATGATGAACATGGAACGCCGTCATGGTGAAATGAAACCGGTGATCCGGAAAGCATTGGTCAATCTGGATGTCGCTCCTTTCGGGGCGTTCGCCGCGCAGCGCGATGCGTGGGCTCTCAGGACGGAGTATGTATATCCGGGCCCGATCCAGTATTTCGGCCCGACGGAAGTATGCGACCAACCGACCAAGACGTTACAGCTCGAACAGGTTAAATTGAAAATTGAAAATTGAAAATTAACCGACCAAGCAGTCAGCGGCCAGGCGCTCCCGGCCGCTGACTTTTTTTTATAACCGCATGGCGTTTTTCGATTTTCAACGTTCAACTTTCAATTTAATTAGTATTATTTGGGGAAAATCTTCATTATGTGGCATTTCCTTTTCTTATCTTTGTGATGAGATATAACAAAGTGAATAGTAAGAACCCGTAAAACCTATACGTATGAAAAGGATTATTTTTTTAATGCTGACCGCCATAATCCTTCCTTTGGTGACAATGGCGCAGAGCTATGACGATCTTTATTATATTCCGAAAAAGGAAAAGGATAAAGAGAAAAAGAAGGTTGTGGTTCCTGTCGAGGAAAAGAAAGAAGTGAACGCCACGATTTATGCGGCTTCGGGATCAACCGTCGTTGTTCAGGATAGAAACAGGAACGTGCGTGACGTAGATGAGTACAACCGCCGTTACGATGCCAAAGATAATGAATTCGTAATGGAGGAGGATACGTTGTATATAAGAGAAAAAGCGGCGAACGCTCCGGATGGTGAATGGATCGGCGGTTTTGAAGGGTCGCAGGATGATTATGAATATGCCGAACGCATTATCCGTTTCCGTAATCCGAGGTATGCCATTCCTGTCAGCAGTCCATACTATTGGGACATTGTCTACGGATTGGATTCCTGGAATTGGAATGTGTACACGGATGGTTACTATGCTTATGCTTTCCCGACATTTTCCAACCGTCTGTGGTGGGATTGGCGTTGGGGTTCCGCAGGCTGGGGCTGGGGACCCGGTTGGAATTCCTGGTATGCCGGCAACTATTGGGGATGGGG
>JAIRNG010000004.1 GCA_031258135.1 Mediterranea sp. (in: CFB group bacteria) | reverse complement strand
GATCAGTTGAGGGCTTTGTTGCAGGGGGAGGAGGTGGAGTTGCCGTCTTTCAACTTTACGACGGGGAAAAGGGAGTACAGGGGCGAGAGGTTGAAGACGGACGGGAATACGATACTGGTGCTGGAGGGTATACATGCGTTGAATCCTGAGCTGACGCCGTATATCAGCGACGCCCGGAAGTTTGGCATCTATGTTTCGGCGTTGACCTCTGTTTCGCTGGACGACCATAACTGGATATCAACGACGGATAACCGTTTGTTGCGCCGGATCATACGTGACTTCAACTATCGCGGCTATTCTGCGCAGGAGACCATCTGCCGCTGGCCCAGCGTTCGTTCCGGGGAGGACAGATGGGTGTTTCCGTTTCAGGAGAATGCCGATGTGATGTTCAACTCGTCGCTGTTGTTTGAGTTTTCCGTGTTGCGCCGTTACGCCGAGCCTGTGCTTATGGATGTGCCGCGCAACAGTCCGGCTTATGCTGAAGCGTACAGGCTGCTGAAGTTCATCAAGTATTTCACGCCCATACAGGACAAGGAGATACCTCCGACGTCTCTGCTCAGGGAGTTCCTGGGTGGCAGCAGTTTCAAGTTGTGACGACGTTCTTCATGCGTTGTATCAGTTCGTCGCCGAGGGCTGTCTTCTCTTCGATGTGTTTCAGGACGGCGGTAACGAACGGGTTGCTTTCGAAGTCGCCGCGTACCTGCTCAAAGTCCTGTTTCATTTCATTGCGCGAGCCGTCGGCTCCGAAGCCTGTCATGGAAGAGAGGGAGAACTCTTTGCGGGCGTCTTCGTAGACCAGACGGTCGAGACCGGTAACGGCCTCTTTCCAGCGGCTTACAATGTCTGTAACGTCTTTGGCGGTGAGCGTTTCGGGGTCTAAGCCGTAGAACTCCCGTATTTTGTGGTAGGCCCATGTCCATTCATACGTATAGTAGTTCCTGTGCATGGTCTCGAAATGTTCGTTGATGCAGCGCAGGCGGTTGATTTCGCCGCTCTCGATGCCGCACAGCAGTTTGTCCACTTCGCTCTTGGGGGCGATCAGTCCGGAGATGTCCACCCATTCGCCTGTGCCGGTTTCCGTATCGGGTTTCAGGCGTTGGCGGATCTGTTCATCGCTCCGGTATGCCGTACCTTCGAGGCGTTTTATGATGGAGTTACCCAGGAATTTATGTATGGCTGTCTCGTAGTATTGCAGTCCTTTGTTCAGGGATGAGTTCTTGATCTTGGCGCTTTGGTAGGAATACAGTTCCGAGGTCTCGCCGGACACACGGCGCAGTTCTTTGAGTATGGCGCGTCCTTTGAACATCTTCTGGATGGTGTATGGGCTTAACAGGTTGTAGTTGATGCAATCCAACCGGTTGGGGTCTGTGCGTTTGTCGCGCTTGGGCCACTTCTGCGCGTCGCGTATGGTGCCCACGCTCCGCAGGTTGACGCCCGGCATCAGGTAGGTGGTGTTGCCCTGTTCTATCAGGTAGGAAAAGGGCAGGTCGGAGGTGTCTGCATGGTTCACATGGCGTCCCATGACCAGCGAGAATGCTCCGACGCGGGCGGGCCACAGGATATAGGAATCGGAAGTGGTCTTCGCTCCGCGTTCCATGGTGCCTTGATGGATGGGTCCCAGCTTGTACATGTGGTTGCTTTGGTTGGAGCCGGAGCCGGCGTTCATGAAGGAGAACATACCGGCGATGAGCAGCGTCGACTTATGGTGGGTGACGGTGAATGGGCCGGCAAAGATGGCGCATGCTTCGCCGTTCTCTCCCTGGCAGTTGCTGAAGAAGAGCGAATCGGAGGCCGAATAGTTATGGCCCAGCCGGCAGGCTTGCCCGACGAAGCAGCGGCTCAGCACCGTTCCGTCGTCTACGTGGGAGCCGGAAGAGAGGATAAAGTCTTCGCAGATAACGCTGTAACCGACATGTACGGGGGCGACTTCGTTGCTGTTGATGCTGCCGTTTTCCAGCCGGCAGGCGCCTTCGATGCGGCAATGGTCGCCTATCTTTACGTTCCTGACGGAGCCGGTGTTGACAATCGTGACGTGGTTGCCGATTCTGCCGGTGTGGGAGGCGTATTTGCCGGAATAGTGGTCGGTAATCTCTTTCATCCGGCGGATCAGTTCCGGACGGTGCCGGTACAGCGCCATGATGTAGGCCTGTTGGGCGGACAGCTTATCGCTGATGGGCACTTCGCGGCCGCCGGTCTCGTTCAGCACGGCGGCTTCCACTCCGTTTCCGAACCTGGTCACGCCGTCTACCAGGATGATGCCGGCGTTTTCGATGAAGGTGTGGTCGCCTATTTCGTAGTTGGCGATGTAGCTCCCGATGTTCTCGATGCAACAGTTGTCGCCCAGGACGACGTTGTGCAGGGTGGCATGCCGCAGGCCGGAGTGCTTCTTTATGCCGCCCGGCAATGTAAATTCCGTATGGAAGACGCCCAGCTTCACCTTGCCCGAAAAGCGGGTATGGTGTACGTGCGCCGCTGTGAAGCGTTCGTCAACCGTTATCTGTTCCCAATCATCGGCCGTACATGACTGGCTTTTCAACTGCAGGATTTCGTCTCCGGTCAACTTGCGATAGTTCTTCATTTCGTAATAATAAGCGGTTAATACAGTTCTTCGTCATACTCCTGATAGAGGAAGTCGTTATAGGGGAATCGCTGGACATGGAGTTCTTTCACCCTTGTGTACACTACATGTTTCAGCTCTTCCAGGTTGATCTTCTCGCGGGCGGAGATGAAGAGACAGTTGTCTTCCAGCTTGGCCATCCACGTTTTCATCAGTTCGCCGAGCGTCAGGTTTTCTTTTGTCCGGGGGGTCAGGTCGTCTGCGGCCTTTTCCGTGCAGGTGTAGGCGTCTGTTTTGTTGAACAGGAGTATGATTGGCTTTCCGGCGCTTCCGATGTCGGCCAGGGTTTTGTTGACCACTTCGATCTGTTCTTCAAATCCGGGGTGGGATATGTCTACCAGATGCAATAGTAAATCGGCTTCGCGTACTTCGTCCAGCGTCGACTTGAAGGATTCCACCAGGTCGGTGGGCAGTTTGCGGATGAACCCCACCGTGTCGGAAAGCAGGAAGGGCAGGTTGTCGATGATGACTTTGCGTACGGTGGTGTCCAGCGTTGCAAACAGCTTGTTCTCGGCGAATACTTCGCTCTTGGAAAGCAGGTTCATCAACGTGGATTTCCCGGCATTGGTGTATCCTACCAGGGCCACGCGTACCATCCGCCCGCGATTTTTACGCTGGGTGGCCTTCTGCCTGTCAATCTGTCTGAGTTGCTCTTTGAGCAGGGCCATACGGTTCAGGATGATGCGGCGGTCCATTTCCAGCTGCGTTTCGCCCGGGCCGCGAAGGCCCACAGAACCGCCGCGGGCGCCGCCTCCCCCGCCACCCTGGCGCTCAAGGTGCGTCCACAAACGTGTCAGACGGGGAAGCATATACTGATACTGCGCCAGCTCCACCTGCGTCTTGGCATGCGAGGTCTGTGCGCGCATGGCGAAGATGTCGAGGATGAGCGACGTGCGATCCAGTATCTTCACCTGCAACTCGGCTTCTATATTACGCAACTGCTTGGGAGAGAGCTCATCGTCAAAAATCACCATTCCCGTCTCATGCTCATGCACATAATCCTTTATCTCCTGAAGTTTACCCTTACCCACATAGGTCACGGCATGCGCGGCGTCCAGCCGCTGGGTGAACTTCTTCACAACATCCGCTCCGGCGGTCTCGGCCAGGAAAGCCAACTCGTCAAGATACTCCTCCGTTTTCCGCTCATCCTGCGTCTGGGTAATGAGGGCGACAAGTACGGCGGTTTCGGCCTGGGCTTCGGAGATTACAAATTCTTTCATCCGGTGTCTTTAACTCTTAGCGTGTTAATATTGGGACAAAGATAATTATTTTCAGGGGATAAAGCAATTTATATATTTTGTTTTCATATCTTTATGCCTGCTAAGTTACAGGCAGACTCCAGGCCGGATGGGAGCGCAAGTCACCGGCGATATTATTAATAATTACCAACAATGTATGGACAGGGTATGGATGTGGTATAAACAAGGGTGACTTATATATAGTATAAGCCTGGCCTATATATAGTATAAGGCAGGCCTATATATGTTATAAGGGTACCCTATATGTACCCCATACCTGAAGGCATCCAGGCAGGGTTGGGAAGCAATACCGATTTACTATGGCATTCTTCAAGAAAAGATTACAGAAAATGAATGGGAGATGGTATCCCGAAGCCGTTATCGTGGGTAAACCCGTCAGTACCGATCATGTCGCCGACCGTCTGGCGGCCATGTCGACCGTATCCCGCGCGGATACTTACGCCGTGCTGAAAGACCTGGGCAGGGTGCTGGGAAACTACATGGCCGAGGGACGTTCCGTCAGGCTGGAAGGGCTGGGAACGTTCCGTTACACGGCCGTTACCAACGGCAATGGCGTGGGTACGCCCGACGAGGTGTCGGCTTCGCAGATCAGTGGGGTGCGCGTGCGCTTCCTTCCCGAGGTGGGCAAGAACTCCGCCAGGAAGATCATCTCCCGGTCGCTCGTCTCCGACGAACTCTTCTGGGTGGAACTCGAAGCGAAAGACAAGCCGTCCGGGGAGCTGCCTCAGGCAACAACGGAGGAATAAAAAAAAGGGCTTTCGCCCTTTTTTTTTATATAGCCGGATAATGTCAGACCGGTGAATCACTCTTCGTTATAGTCCAGCACCGTCTTTTTGTTTGCCTGAACACGCTCGTATTCCTCTTTGGAACCGACAATGATCCTGTCAAACTCACGCTGCCCCGTACCGGCGGGAATCAGGTGTCCGCAGATCACGTTTTCCTTCATGCCTTCGAGCCTGTCCATCTTGCCATTGATGGCCGCCTCATTGAGCACCTTCGTAGTTTCCTGGAATGACGCCGCAGACATAAAACTTGAAGTCTGCAATGCAGCGCGCGTAATACCCTGAAGAATCTGAGTGGAGGTTGCAGGAACCGCATCGCGCACTTCAACGGGTTTCAGGTCGCGACGCTTCAGCATACTGTTTTCATCCCTCAGCTTACGGGCTGTCACAATCTGACCCGGTTGCAGCGTTTGCGAGTCGCCGCTATCAACGACAACCTTCTTGCTCCAGATGCGGTCATTCTCTTCCATGAACTCGAGCTTGTCCACAATCTGCTGTTCCAGGAAGCGGGTATCTCCCGCTTCGTAGATTTCTACTT
This sequence comes from Mediterranea sp. (in: CFB group bacteria), assembly GCA_031258135.1. Taxonomy (GTDB): domain Bacteria; phylum Bacteroidota; class Bacteroidia; order Bacteroidales; family Bacteroidaceae; genus Bacteroides. The sequence continues at coordinate 39,575 of JAIRNG010000004.1, read as the reverse complement.
TACGCATCATCTGGCGGACAATGATCTCGAAATGTTTATCGTTGATCTTCACGCCCTGCAGACGGTACACATCCTGAACTTCGTTCACGATATATTCCTGTACGGCGGTAGGCCCTTTGATGGCCAGTATATCCGCAGGAGTGACCGCACCGTCGGACAACGGGGTGCCGGCGCGTACATAGTCGTTCTCCTGAACCAGGATCTGTTTGGACAGCGCAACCAGATACTTCTTCACCTCGCCCGTCTTGGATGTTACGATGATCTCGCGGTTACCGCGCTTGATCTTACCCATGGTGATTTCACCGTCAATCTCCGATACAACGGCAGGATTGGACGGGTTACGCGCCTCGAATAACTCCGTTACACGCGGAAGACCGCCGGTGATGTCGCCGGCCTTGCCTACGGCGCGGGGAATCTTCACGATAACTTCGCCGGCTTTCACCTTCTGGCCATTCTCAACCACAACGTGTCCGCCTACCGGAAGGTTATACGTACGGATCAATTCGCCGCCTGCATCGAAGATATGAGCCGAAGGAACTCTCGTTTTATCTTTGGACTCAATGATAATGATCTCACGCAAACCGGTAGCCTCATCCGATTCCACTTTATAGGTAACGTTCTCAACCACGCCTTCAAATTCAATCTTACCTGTCGCTTCAGTGATGATAACTGCGTTGAACGGGTCCCATTTTGCAATGAGTTCGCCCTTCCTGACCACGTTATTATTAACCGCATACAGCCTGGAACCATAAGGTATATTGTGGGTAGACAACGTAATGCCGGTGTTTACATCGATGAAACGGACTTCAGCCAGACGGCCCACTACTATTCTTGCAGCCTCGCCCGATTCGTCCACCGTATCCACCGTACGTAATTCTTCGAACTCCACGCGGGAATCGTTCTTAGCCACGATGGTTGCATTCGCTGCAATGTTCGAAGCGGTACCCCCGGCGTGGAACGTACGGAGGGTCAACTGCGTACCCGGCTCGCCAATGGATTGGGCGGCGATAACGCCGACCGCTTCTCCTTTTTGAACCATGTGATTCGTTGCAAGGTTACGCCCATAGCATTTTGCACATACCCCCCTTTTCGATTCGCAGGTCAATACCGAACGTATTTCAACGCTTTCGATGGGAGACTGTGCAATTGTTTCGGCAATATCCTCCGTTATTTCTTCGCCGCCATTAACGATGACCTCGCCTGTCGTAGGATGAATAATATCATGTACGGAAACACGCCCCAGGATACGTTCATACAGCGTCGCCACAACTTCATCGTTGCTCTTCAGGTCCGTACAGACCAGTCCGCGCAATGTGCCGCAGTCCTCTTCATTGATGATCACATCATGTGAAACGTCAACCAGACGACGGGTCAGGTAACCGGCGTCGGCTGTTTTCAGCGCCGTATCCGCCAGACCTTTACGGGCGCCGTGGGTAGAGATAAAGTACTCTAACACCGAAAGCCCCTCCTTAAAGTTCGAAAGAATAGGATTCTCGATAATCTGAGCGCCTTCAGCTCCCGCTTTCTGCGGTTTGGCCATCAAACCACGCATACCCGACAACTGACGGATCTGTTCCCTGGAACCGCGGGCGCCGGAATCGAGCATCATAAATACGGCATTGAATCCCTGATCGTCATTGGTAATGGTCTTCATCAGGATGTCCGATAGTTCGGAGTTGATATGCGTCCAGATGTCAATAACCTGATTATAACGTTCGTTGTTGGTGATAAAGCCCATATTATAGTTGTTTATCACCTGCTCCACTTCGTCATAACCGCGTTGAACGAGTTTCTCTTTTTCTTCCGGTATGATAATATCACCCAGGTTGAATGACAGGCCGCCCTGAAATGCCATGCGGTAACCCAGATCCTTGATTCCATCAAGGAACTCTGCGGCACGGGCCACTCCGCATGATTTAATGACGTCACTGATAATGTCACGAAGTGACTTCTTGGAGATGATGGTATTTACATATCCTACTTCCGGCGGAACGATCTCATTAACGATCACACGTCCGACCGATGTCTCACGCATGACGTCAACGACGTTTCCCTCCCCGTCAAGGTCCTTGACGATTACCTTAACCTGCGCATGAATATCCACTTTACCTTCATTATAAGCAATCAATGCTTCTTCCGGGCCGTAGAAGCTCAAGCCTTCGCCCTTGGCGCCTGTTCTCAGTTTTGTGATGTAGTACAAACCCAGTACCATGTCCTGGGAAGGCACAGTAATGGGAGCGCCGTTAGCAGGGTTCAGGATATTGTGGGAAGCCAGCATCAACATCTGCGCTTCAAGAATGGCTTCATTGCTCAACGGTAAGTGAACAGCCATCTGGTCGCCGTCAAAGTCGGCGTTGAACGCAGTACATGACAGTGGATGCAACTGAATGGCTTTACCTTCGATCATCTTGGGCTGGAATGCCTGGATACCTAAACGGTGAAGCGTCGGCGCGCGGTTGAGCAATATCGGATGCCCTTTCATCACGTGTTCCAGGATATCCCAGATAATCGCATCTTTGCGATCAACGATCTTCTTCGCCGATTTCACAGTCTTAACGATACCGCGCTCAATCAGTTTACGGATGATGAATGGTTTATATAGCTCGGCGGCCATCAGTTTGGGAATGCCGCACTCGTGCATTTTCAACTCCGGGCCTACAACGATTACCGAACGGGCGGAATAGTCTACGCGTTTACCTAACAGGTTCTGACGGAAACGCCCTTGTTTACCCTTCAAACTGTCGGACAGTGATTTCAACGGACGGTTGGCGTCTGTCTTTACTGCGCTTGACTTGCGTGAATTGTCGAACAAAGAGTCCACGGACTCTTGAAGCATACGTTTTTCATTACGTAAGATCACTTCAGGAGCTTTGATCTCGATCAATCTCTTCAGACGGTTATTACGGATAATCACGCGTCTGTACAGGTCATTCAGGTCGGAAGTCGCAAAACGTCCGCCATCCAACGGCACCAACGGGCGAAGTTCGGGTGGAATAACCGGAACAATCCTCACGATCATCCATTCCGGTTTGTTATGCCCTCTTGAAGCGCGGAATGATTCTACGACCTGTAACCGTTTCAAGGCTTCATTCTTACGCTGTTGTGAAGCGTCGTTGCTGGCGCGGTGCCTCAATTCATAAGACAATGCATCCAGGTCTATACGGGCAAGTAAGTCATAGATGGCTTCTGCGCCCATCTTGGCGATAAACTTGTTCGGGTCGTAATCTTCCAGATATTGGTTTTCTTTGGGAAGGGTATCCAGAACGTCCAGATATTCTTCTTCGGAAAGAAGATCGAAAGTTGCGATTCCGTCTTCGGCTTTAATGCCCGGTTGGATCACAACATAACGTTCATAATATATGATTGAATCGAGTTTTTTCGTCGGCAAGCCTAACAGATAACCGATTTTATTGGGAAGCGAACGGAAATACCAGATGTGTGCGACCGGCACTACCAACTGAATGTGTCCCGTACGTTCACGCCGTACTTTCTTTTCGGTAACTTCAACCCCGCAACGGTCACATACAATACCTTTATAACGGATACGTTTGTATTTCCCGCAATGACATTCATAGTCCTTGATCGGACCGAAAATGCGTTCGCAGAACAAACCGTCGCGCTCCGGTTTATACGTACGGTAGTTAATGGTTTCAGGCTTCAGCACTTCACCACTTGATTCCTCCAGAATCTCTTCAGGAGACGCCAAGCCGATTGAAATTCTTGAGAAATTACTCTTTGCTTTACTTTCTTTTCTAAAAGCCATAATATATAATGTGCTAATATTTATAAGTTATTCTAAGTTGACGCTTAAGACCAATCCTCTGAGTTCATGTAACAATACATTCAGAGACTCAGGAATACCGGCTTGCGGCATAGGTTCGCCTTTCACGATCGCTTCATAAGCTTTGGAACGTCCCACAACGTCGTCAGACTTAATCGTCAGGATTTCCTGCAAGATGTGTGATGCGCCGAATGCTTCAAGCGCCCAGACTTCCATCTCTCCGAAACGCTGTCCGCCGAACTGCGCTTTACCGCCAAGAGGCTGCTGGGTGATCAACGAATAGGGTCCGATAGAACGTGCGTGCATCTTATCTTCAACCATGTGACCCAGTTTCAGCATATACGTCACACCCACCGTTGCCGGTTGGTCAAACTGTTCACCTGTTCCGCCATCGTATAGATATGTTTTTCCATAACGTGGCAAACCGGCCTTATCCGTCCATGCAGACAGATCATCTAACGATGCGCCGTCAAAAATCGGAGTAGCGAACTTCACACCCAGTTTCTTACCGGCGGAACCGAGAACAGCTTCAAATATCTGGCCAATGTTCATACGTGAAGGTACCCCTAACGGATTCAACACGATGTCAACCGGCGTTCCGTCAGCAAGAAACGGCATGTCTTCCTGCCGCACAATACGGGAAACGATACCTTTGTTACCGTGGCGGCCTGCCATTTTATCTCCTACGCCGATCTTACGTTTCTTGGCGATATAAACTTTAGCCATCTGAACGATACCGGCAGGAAGTTCATCGCCTATGGTCAGACTGAATTTCTTGCGTTTCAATTCAGCATCCAGTTCTTTATATTTCTTCAGGAAGTTCAGGACTACATCCCGGACCATTCCGTCGGTATACTCATTGCCTGTCCAATTGCTCAGCTGAACGGAGTTGAAGTCCATATTATCAAAATCGGAAACACTGAATCTTGCATTCTTGGCAATCACTTCCGCTCCCAGATAATCTTTCACTCCTTGTGATATCTTGCCATCTGTCAGCGTAACTAATTTCTGTACCAGAATACCACGCAACTTGGATACTTTATGCTCGAATTCGTCATCGTATTTAGGAAGCAAAGTCTTGTCTGCCAGCTTAGCGCTACGATTCTTAATTACACGGGAGAATAATTTCTTGTCGATAACCACACCTTGCAAAGAAGGAGAAGCTTTCAAAGAAGCGTCTTTTACATCACCGGCTTTATCGCCAAAGATAGCGCGAAGCAACTTTTCTTCCGGCGACGGATCGGATTCTCCTTTTGGAGTAATCTTACCGATCAAGATATCTCCCGGTTGAATGCGTGCGCCAATTCTTACGATACCGTTCTCATCCAGGTCTTTTGTAGCTTCTTCACTCACGTTAGGTATATCGGAAGTTAACTCTTCCATACCACGTTTTGTTTCGCGTACTTCAAGTGAGTATTCCTCTACGTGTATGGAAGTCAACAGGTCTTCACGAACAACACGTTCGTTCAGCACGATAGCATCCTCATAGTTATATCCCTTCCATGGCATGTATGCAACCAGCAAGTTCTTACCCAAAGCCAACTCACCTTTCTCGGTAGAGTAACCCTCAGTCAGGATTTGTCCCTTTGTCACGCGATCGCCTTTTTCACAGATCGGACGAAGGTCGATTGTCATGTTCTGGTTCGTCTTACGGAACTTGGGAATAGAATATTCTTTCAGTGTAGATTCAAAACTTACAAACTCTTCATCATCCGTTCTGTCATAAAGAACACGGATCTTTGTCGCATCTACATATTCAACAACGCCATCTCCTTCCGCGGTGATTTGAGAACGGGAGTCTTTTACCAACTGTCCTTCAATGCCTGTGCCTACAATCGGCGCTTCACTTCTCAACAATGGAACAGCCTGACGCATCATGTTCGATCCCATCAATGCACGGTTCGCATCATCATGCTCAAGGAATGGGATTAAAGAAGCGGCAATAGAAGCGATCTGCTGTGGCGCTACGTCCATCAGGTCGATACGTTCCGGTTCAACCACCGGATAATCAGCATCCTGACGGGCTTTTACACGATTGCGAATGAACTTGCCTTTATCGTTCAATGGTGCATTGCCCTGAGCGATGATCTTATCTTCTTCTTCTTCGGCAGTAAGATATACGATACCTTTATCCGAGATATCTACTTTACCGTTTTCTACTTTACGGTAAGGAGTTTCAATAAATCCAAGGTCATTGATCTTGGCATATACACACAATGACGAAATCAAACCGATGTTCGGACCCTCAGGAGTTTCAATCGGACAAAGACGGCCGTAATGCGTATAGTGAACGTCACGAACCTCAAATCCGGCACGCTCACGGGAAAGACCGCCAGGCCCAAGGGCAGACATACGTCTCTTGTGTGTTATCTCAGCCAACGGATTGGTCTGGTCCATGAACTGAGATAAAGCGTTTGTTCCAAAGAATGTGTTGATTACAGAAGAAATAGTCTTCGCATTGATCAGATCGATCGGAGTAAATACTTCATTGTCTCTTACATTCATACGTTCACGAATGGTACGTGACATACGGGCCAGACCTATGGCAAACTGATTCGACAATTGTTCTCCGACAGTACGGACACGTCTGTTGCTCAAGTGGTCGATATCATCTACATCCGCCTTTGAGTTAATCAACTCGATCAGATATTTGATGATTTCAATGATATCTTCTTTAGTCAATACCATCACGCTCATGTCGGTAGGCAGATTCAATTTTTTATTGATTCTGTAACGGCCGACATCCCCCAGATCATATCTCTTCTCGGAGAAGAACAGGTTATTGATAACTTCACGGGCGCTGGCATCATCTGCAGGATCGGCATTACGCAGTTGCCTGTAGATATATAGCACGGCTTCTTTTTCCGAGTTACTTGGGTCTTTCTGGAGTGTATTATAGATAATAGAGAAATCGGATTGATTTGGTTCATCTTTATGGATCAGGATGTTTCCGACACCCGAATCGATAATTTCATCAATATGTTCTTCTTCAAGGACAGTCTCACGGTCAATGATAACCTCGTTACGTTCGATAGATACGACCTCACCGGTATCTTCGTCTACAAAGTCTTCAATCCATGTCTTCAATACACGTGCTGCAAGTTTACGGCCGGTAATTTTCTGAAGATTTGACTTCGTCACCTTTACATCTTCGGCCAGGTTAAAGATTTCAAGAATGTCTTTGTCATTCTCAAAACCAATAGCCCTCAGCAATGTAGTAACGGGCAATTTCTTCTTACGGTCAATATACGCATACATTACATTATTAATGTCTGTAGCGAACTCGATCCATGAACCTTTAAATGGAATGATACGGGCTGAATATAACTTCGTTCCGTTGGCATGTACACTCTGGCCGAAAAACACACCCGGAGAACGATGAAGTTGTGATACTACAACACGCTCCGCACCGTTGATGACAAAGGTTGCCTTATCGGTCATATATGGTATAGGGCCTAAGAACACATCCTGAATTACCGTATCGAAATCCTCGTGATCGGGATCTGTACAATATAGTTTCAGCTTAGCCTTCAATGGAACACTATAAGTGAGCCCACGCTCTATACAATCTTCAATGGTATAGCGCGGCGGATCAATATAATAATCCAGAAACTCAAGAACAAAATTGTTTCTTGTGTCGGCAATGGGGAAGTTTTCAGCAAATACCTTATACAATCCCTCGTTTTTACGCTTTTCAGGTGGGGTGTCTAATTGTAGAAAGTCTTGGAATGACTTCAATTGTACTTCCAGGAAGTCCGGATATTCAAGCGGATTCTTTGTTGAAGCAAAATTAACTCTTTGATTTACAGTATTTGAAGACATCTGTCAATGAATTTAGAACTTAATTTTAAATATATACACAAAAAGGTTAAGAATCCTCTTGTCAGAGGACTCTTAACCGAATTACCTGATCACCAGGCTAATGTTTTATTTAAGTTCAACTTCAGCTCCAGCTTCTTCCAATGTTTTCTTCAATGATTCTGCTTCGTCTTTAGCCAAACCTTCTTTTACTACGCTAGGTGCACCGTCAACCAGGTCTTTGGCTTCTTTCAAGCCAAGGCCACATGCTTCTTTAACGGCTTTCACAACTTGCAATTTAGCTGTACCGGCACTTTTCAATACTATGTCGAATGAAGTTTTTTCTTCTTCAACAGCAGCGCTACCGGCAGCAGGGCCAGCAGCAACAGCTACAGCTGCTGCAGCGGGTTCAATACCATATTCTTCTTTAAGGATAGTTGCAAGTTCATTAACTTCTTTTACTGTCAAGTTAACTAATTGTTCCGCAAAAGCTTTCAAATCTGCCATTTTTGTATGTTTTTTAATTGTTTAATTTACTAAAATATTTATTGAATTATCTTTCACTAAGTGTTTGAAGCACTCCGTGAATGGTGTTTCCACCTGATTGAAGAGCTGAGATAACGTTTTTCGCAGGTGATTGCAACAGTGCAATAATATCGGCGATAACTTCGTTCTTGCTCTTAATGCCAACGAGAGCATCCAATTGCTGAGCTCCAATGTAGAAACTTTCTTCTGCGTAAGCAGCTTTCAGTCCCGGAATACCATCCTTAGCAACATTTTTGATCAACTTGGCCGGTGCGTTCGCTGTATCGCAGAACATGACGGCTGTTGAGCCTTTCAATGTTTCATAAAGAGGAGTAAAGTCTTCTTCGAGGGTATCAAATGCTTTTTGCAGGAGCGTATTTTTCACAACCATCAATTTGATGTCTGTTTTAAAACAGGCTCTTCTCAATGCATTTGTAGCTTCTGCATTCATTGCAGTAAGATCCACCAGATAGAAGTGACCGTATTCTTTAACTGTAGTAGCAATTTGCTCTATAATCGTATTTTTATCTTCCTTTCTCATTATTCGTCTTTTTATTAGATTTCTTCAATTGTTTTCGGGTCAATCTTAATACCCGGACTCATTGTACTCGAAAGATAAATACTCTTTATATATGTACCTTTGGCTGCGCTTGGCTTTAGTTTATTCAATGTAGCAATGAATTCTTTTGCGTTATCGCGAATCTTATCCACATCAAATGAAACTTTACCGATAGAAGTATGAACGATACCGGACTTGTCGACTTTAAAGTCGATTTTTCCCTGTTTTACTTCTTTCACAGCTTTAGCAACATCCATAGTTACAGTACCGCTTTTAGGATTAGGCATCAGGCCACGGGGCCCTAACACACGTCCTAAAGCTCCAATCTTACCCATGATAGACGGCATCGTGATGATTACATCAATATCGGTCCATCCGCCTTTGATCTTATCTATGTATTCGTCAAGACCAACATAGTCAGCGCCAGCGTCTTTTGCAGCAGCTTCAACATCAGGAGTACAAAGTACCAATACACGCACATCTTTACCTGTTCCATGAGGAAGTGAAACAACACCTCTCACCATTTGGTTAGCTTTACGCGGGTCAACTCCCAAGCGTACATCAATATCTAATGAAGCATCGAATTTAGTGAAAGTGATCTCTTTCACCAAAGATGCGGCTTCTTTCAGTGAGTATGCTTTCCCTGCTTCAATTTTTTCTGCAGCTAACTTTTGATTTTTTGTCAGTTTACTCATTATAAATTGAAGTTTAATTAATTGTTAACCGGGAACTCCCCTTTTACAGTGATACCCATACTTCTTGCTGTACCTGCAACCATTCTCATAGCAGACTCAATGGTGAAACAGTTTAAGTCAACCATTTTGTCCTGAGCAATCGTCTGTACTTGTTCCCAAGTGATCTCGGCAACTTTCTTACGATTAGGCTCAGCAGAACCACTCTTTTGCTTAGTCAGTTCAAGTAACTGAATAGCAATGGGCGGAGTCTTGATTACAAAATCAAAAGATTTATCTGAGTAGTAAGTAATGATTACGGGTAATATTTTACCTGCTTTGTCTTGGGTTCTGGCGTTGAATTGCTTGCAAAACTCCATAATGTTAATCCCTTTCGAACCCAATGCAGGTCCTACCGGGGGCGATGGATTTGCCGCACCTCCTTTAATTTGTAATTTGATTTGTCCAGCAACTTCTTTAGCCATTTTTATTAATTTATATGTGAATTAATGAAGAATACCACAGCGTAACACCTGCACTATTCTTTTTCAACTTGCATAAAGCCCAATTCGAGCGGAGTTTTCCGTCCGAATATCTTTACCATGACCTTCAGCTTCTTCTTTTCCGTATTCACTTCTTCAATGACTCCACTGAATCCGCTAAACGGTCCAAAAGTTACTTTTACAGTTTCGCCAACAATATACGGGATATTCAGGTCTTCACCCAATTCCTGCAGTTCGTCCACTGTACCCAGTATTCGATTTACTTCCGATTGTCTTAATGGTATCGGTTTTTCGGAACCGCCTAAAAATCCAATCACATTAGGCGTGTTTTTCAAAAGATGAGCAACCTCGCCAACCAAAGCAGCCTCTATCAAAACGTATCCCGGAAGATAACTTCTTTCTTTCACAACTTTTTTACCATTGCGAACCTGATATACTTTTTCGGTAGGGATCAAAACCTGAGAAACATATTCACCAAGGTTGCTGTTTTTTATATCAGCTTCAAGATATTCTTTAACCTTAGTTTCTTTTCCGCTAATAGCACGCAAAACGTACCATTTCTTTTCAATCTCAGACATTTTAACTCTTCGTTTAATGTGGGTAGATTATTTTTTCCATGAATGTCTGGAAACAGAAGTCCATCGCAAACACCACCAATGCAATAAGTAGGGAAGCATATAAAACAACTACCGCACTGCTGGTTAGTTCAGAATACGTTGGCCACGACACTTTATGAACAAGTTCGTTGTAAGATTCTTTAATGTAGTTTGTTATCTTTTTCATTTCAACAATATTAGCACGGGAAGAGAGGCTCGAACTCCCGACACCTGGTTTTGGAGACCAGTGCTCTACCAACTGAGCTACTCCCGTATAGATTCCGGTTCCCATGAAGTAAATGGGAACCGGAAAGAGTTAATAATTAAAGGATTTCAGTAATCTGACCGGCGCCTACCGTACGTCCACCTTCGCGGATAGCGAAACGAAGACCCACATTCAATGCAACCGGGTAGATCAAATCTACAGTAATAGTTACGTTATCACCCGGCATTACCATTTCTGTTCCTTCAGGAAGAGTAATTTCACCGGTTACGTCCAATGTACGGATATAGAACTGAGGACGATATTTGTTGTGGAATGGAGTATGACGTCCACCTTCTTCTTTTTTCAGGATATACACCTCAGCTTTGAATTGAGCATGAGGAGTGATCTGTCCCGGATGACAGATAACCATACCACGTTTGATTTCGTTCTTGTCGATACCACGAAGCAGCAAACCTACGTTATCACCGGCTTCACCTACATCAAGAAGTTTACGGAACATTTCAACGCCGGTTACAACCGACTTCTTAGCTTCCGAACCGAGACCGATGATTTGAACTTCATCACCAACCTTAACGACACCGGCTTCGATACGACCTGTTGCTACGGTACCACGGCCAGTGATTGAGAATACGTCTTCAACAGGCATCAGGAATGGTTTATCAATATCACGCGGAGGTAATGGAATCCAGGTATCGACTGCATCCATCAATTCCATGATTTTTTCTTCCCATTGAGCAACACCATTCAAACCGCCAAGAGCAGAACCTTGGATAACCGGAGTATTGTCGCCGTCGAAGTCATAGAATGAAAGCAGTTCTCTCATTTCCATTTCTACAAGTTCCAACATTTCAGCATCGTCGACCATATCGCATTTGTTCATGAAAACCACCAACTTAGGTACGTTCACCTGACGGGCCAAAAGGATGTGTTCACGTGTTTGAGGCATAGGACCATCAGTAGCGGCAACTACAATGATAGCGCCGTCCATTTGGGCAGCACCGGTTACCATGTTCTTTACGTAGTCGGCATGACCCGGACAGTCTACGTGAGCATAGTGACGATTAACGGTTTCATATTCAACGTGAGCCGTGTTGATTGTGATACCTCTTTCTTTTTCTTCCGGAGCATTGTCGATAGAATCGAAAGAGCGCAACTCTGAAAGGCCTTTTTTAGCCAACACTGTAGTGATAGCGGCTGTTAATGTGGTTTTACCGTGGTCAACGTGACCAATTGTACCAATGTTAACGTGCGGTTTGGTACGATTAAATTTCTCTTTAGCCATAGCTTTACTTGTTTATTTATTATGATTAATAATCAGCATTCTTAATGTTATTTCTGAGCTGTTACCGGGACTTGAACCCGGGACCTCTTCCTTACCAAGGAAGTGCTCTACCACTGAGCTATAACAGCAAACAAAGAGCGGAAGACGGGACTCAAACCCGCGACCCTCAGCTTGGAAGGCTAATGCTCTATCAACTGAGCTACTTCCGCTTATGTTCACTCGTGGGTAGTGATGGATTCGAACCACCGAAGTCGAAAGACAGCAGATTTACAGTCTGCCCCATTTGGCCACTCTGGTAACTACCCTTTAAATTTAAAGTTCTGAGTAGTAAGTTTTAAGTCTAAAACTTTCCACTTTGTACTTTTTGAGCCTCTTGTCGGATTCGAACCAACGACCCCGAGATTACAAATCACGTGCTCTGGCCAACTGAGCTAAAGAGGCATAGCCAAGAAACGCCGCCGTCACGTTCTGATTGTGAGCGAAACGGCTGCAAATTTAGTTATTTATTTCTTTCCCGCAAAATATTTGCTTTTATTTTTATTTGTTTCTCACCTTTTCTTTATGCTTCATCAACTGCTTTTCCAACGCCTCAATACAGAGAATCACCGCTTCTTCAAAAGAGTCACAGATTTTATTGGCATAAAAGTCGTAATTCGGAACATAGACTTTGATTCCTGCTTCCTTATTTGTTGCGGTTTCAGGTTTCACTATTTTTAATACGACTTCTACTGAATTTATCTCGTCATAAAACTTTTCCAGTTTAGCTACTTTCTTCTGAATAAAAGCCTGCAAATGTTCTGCCGCATCAAAATGAATGGATTGAATTCTGATTTCCATACTAACCTCCTTTTCTTTTAAGCTCTTGGATGAGCCTGTTTATAAACTTTTTTTAGTTCTTCAAAAGTGGTATGCGTATAAATTTCCGTAGTCGCCAGACTACTATGTCCAAGAAGTTCCTTTATCGTCCCCAACTCAGCCTCATGATTGAGCATCGTTGTTGCGAAAGTATGCCTAAGCACATGGGGGCTTCTCTTCTTTTGCGTTACCACCTTTGAAAGGTTCCGTTTCACGATACCATAAACCAATTCTTTATAAAGCCGTTCGCCATTCTCTTTTACAAAGAACGCGTCGGTCATTCGGGGCGTTTGTTCGTTTCTTATATTAACGTATTCAAGCATTGTTTGTTTCAGCTCATCGCCAAAAGGTATCAATCTTTGCTTATTTCTTTTTCCGCTCACTTTAAGTTGGGAAGAGGAGAAATCAACATCACTGTCATTCAGACCAATCAACTCCGACAATCGCACGCCTGTGGCATAAAACGTCCCGACAATCAACCGGTCCCGGCATCCCACGAAACCGTCTCCAAAATCAGTCTCGTCCAAAAGCCTGTCCATATCGCTCTCCTTGATAAATACAGGCAGAGGTTTTTTCTTTTTCGGGCCGGTTATTTTTCGTAACGGGTCCTTAGTCACCTCACCTCGCTTCAGAAGATATTTATAGAAAGACCGGAGAGCGCTCAATTTCCGGTTAACGGAACTGGAACCGGACCCTCCATCCATCAGCGAAACGATCCATTCACGGATATCGTCGGTCTCAACGACAGAAGGATCGAATTCTTCACTGCCCCTTTCTTGAAGAAAATTCCGGAACTGAGCGATATCCTTGCCATATCCGACTATGGTATTATCGGAATAGTTCCGCTCGAACCTGAGATAATCAAGAAAAGATTCTGTTAACATAATACCGTTACAACTACTTAATTATAATAACTATGCAACGAATATATGAAAAAGAATCTGATAAATCAAAGTATTTTAGATTTATTAATCCTCTACCTGCTGCAGTTTTTGTATGTAAATAGCGCGTTCTTTTTTCAGCCTGTTAACTACGGATGGCTTGTCAAACTGTTGTCTGCGCCTTAATTCTTTAATGGTGCCTGTCTTTTCAAATTTTCTTTTAAATTTTTTCAAGGCTTTTTCAATGTTCTCGCCTTCTTTTACCGGTACTACGATCATTTTAGTTTTTTAGATTAAATTATTTATATTTTTAAATATTGTACGCTTTTAGCGGGGCAAAATTACACATACTTTCTTTATCTTCCAAATTTAGGTGGTTTTTTTAAAGCAAACACATGAAATTGTTCTCTTCGCAAGATAAAGACCCTTTTAATATTCGGTCGTACAGTAAGGTGGAACCGGCTGCATAATCAACTGGAAATTACTTAAAGGAAACACCCGGGTATTCTGCACGTTCAGGTGTTTTATTGTTTAACCTTTGCTTTCATGAATTCATTTAAATGATATCACTTCTATAACTCAACGTAATATGGAATTATTACGTTGACTTATTAAATTATTACGTTGACTTATGGGATTATTACGTTGACTTATGATACATACCTCCCTACATGCAAAAAGGTAACGCGTTGCTTTCACCTCTCTCAAACGCCCTATTGACCGGCGTTAATGGGTGAAGGCAAGAAATTCGTGTTTCCTTCACTTGATCAACCCTGTCCGATACCGATGTAAAACTTTCGCCATAGATATGACAGGGATCGTCCCATTGGGAAAGGTAACTCCATACGTATCGGAAACCCCGTTCGTCCTATTGGAACGGGTGTTTGGACAGGGAGATAAAGAAGCCACAACAGGTGAAGGCAAAAGAACCTTTGCCTTCACCCTTTAAACGCCGATCAGCAGGGCGTTTGAGAAAGGTGAAAGCAAAGAAAAGGTTTTGTAATTTTCAACTTTCAACTTTCAATTTACCAAGCAGATATCTTTTAAAGTCTTCAAATGCTTTCGTCATCGGAAGGCTTTTCTTTTCACCCTTCATAAATGCTTTCAGTCCGGCGGGTATTTCCACTTTATCTCCGATAATGCCTTCCACCGTTTCGAGGAACTTGGCCGGGTGCGCCGTTTCCAGGAACACGCCGGTTTCTCCGGGTCTGAGTCCTTCTTCAAGGGCGCGATAGCCACATGCGCCATGAGGGTCGAGCAGATAGCCGGTGTCCGTATATACATTCCTCACCGTTTCACTGATCTGTTCATCGGTAAAGGTCGCCCCACTGATGCCGGCAACGATTGCCGCATGCGAATGTCCATAGAGATCGAGTATGCGGGCAAAGTTGCTCGGATCGCCTACGTCCATGGCGTTGGCTATGGTAGTGACGGACGGACGGGGATCGTACACGCCGGTCTGCAGGTACCGGCAGAACACATCGTTCTTATTGTTCGCCGCAATGAAACGGCGTATCGGCAATCCCATCCGTTTACCGAACAATCCGGCCGTTATGTTACCGAAGTTACCGCTCGGAACACAAACCACAACCCGGTCCGCCCTACCCCACCTCTTCAGTTGCGCATAAGCATGGAAATAGTAGAAAGCCTGCGGCAGGAAACGGGCCACGTTGATCGAATTGGCCGAAGTCAGGAGCAGGCGCTCATTCAGTTCCTTATCCATAAAGGCGGACTTGACCAGAGCCTGGCAATCATCGAAAGCGCCGTCCACTTCAAGAGCCGTTATGTTCCGCCCTAACGTAGTAAATTGCTTTTCCTGTATCTCACTAACCTTTCCTTTGGGGTAAAGCACATATACATGGATGCCCTCTACCCCAAGGAAGCCATTGGCAACCGCGCTTCCGGTGTCTCCCGAAGTCGCCACCAATACGTTCACGTTCTTTTGTCCCTGTTTGCGGATGAAATAGCCCAGCAAACGGGCCATAAAACGTCCGCCCACATCTTTAAAGGCCAGCGTAGGCCCGTGAAAGAGTTCCAACGAACAGATACGGTCCGTAACCCAGACTAGTGGAGCGTCAAAGCTCATGGTGTCATAAACAATGTCTTTCAGCGTGCCGGCAGGAACATCTTCACCAAAGAAAGCGCCGGCCACGCGACAGGCTATTTCCTGAAAAGAGAGCGTTTCTATCGTGTCAAAAAATTCCTTCGGCAACGGGTTGATCGCTTCGGGCATAAACAGCCCCTTATCAGGGGCGAGTCCCTTCATTACCGCATCTTGCAGAGAGACCGGCGGGACTTGTTTGTTGGTACTGTAATATTGCATATTATTCGCTATTTACAAACGCTTTCATAAATCCGTCTTCTTTCAGAAGTCCGTACGCTCCGTTCCGGGCTGCAACTTCATCAAAGGTTTGTACGGCATCCGCTTCAATACCGGGATACCAGATCAGGAAAGGAACAGGTTCACCGGTATGTGTACGTATCTCGCAAGGTGTCGGATGATCCGGCAATACAGCTATAGCGACCGGCTCGTCCCACTCTTTTACGGCCTCGTATATGGGGCCTACGACACGGCTGTCCAGGTTCTCGATGGTCTTTAGCTTGAGCATGGCATCTCCTTCATGACCGGCTTCGTCACTGGCTTCGATGTGCAGATAGACGAAATCGTCCGTTCGCAACGCTTCCAAAGCGGCGTTCACTTTATTCTCATAGTTCGTGTCGTACAGTCCGGTCGCTCCTTCCACGTCGATACGGCGAAGTCCGGCATAGTATCCGATGCCGTTGATCAGATCGACCGCCGAGATCACCGCGCCACTTTTTATCTGCGGGTAAGTTGCGGAAAGCGGAGCCATAGCCGGACGATAGCCCGGCGACCAGGGCCAGATGCTGTTTGCCGGGTCTTTCCCCCGGGCTATGCGTTTGCGGTTGACCGGATGGTCCTTGAGGAGCTCCCGGGATTCCAGAATAAGCCCGTTGATCAGCCGGGCCGTTCCTTCCGCTCCGGGCTCGCGCGCTTTCACCATCAGCGGACGGAAAGGCTTTAACGGAACATCATGCGGAGGGGTGCAATCCAGGTTTTTATTACCGCCTCTGACGACCAGCAAGTGGCGGTAGGATACCCCGGCGTAGAATTTCACGTTGTCGCCGCCCAGCTTTTCGTCGAGGAAGCGAATCAGTTCGCCGGCTTCTCCGGAAGAGATATGTCCGGCAGAGTGATTCCTGATGTTTTCGCCCTCGATGCATATCAGGTTACAGCGCATGGCCATTTCGCCCGGTTTCAGGTCGACCCCGATGCTGGCGGCTTCGAGCGGACCGCGCCCTTCGTACACTTTCGGGAGGTCATAGCCCAGAACGGCCAGGTTGGCGACTTCACTGCCCGGATGAAAACCATCGGGCACGGTTGCCAGCAGGCCGTTCTTTCCCATTCGCGCCAGCATATCCATATATGGAATGTCGGCATGCTGAAGAAGCGTTTTGTTCTGAAAAAATCCGACCGGCCAGTCGGCCATCCCGTCTCCCAATATAATAATATACTTCATTTCAGAGGAGTTAAAGGAGTTACAGGGGTTAGAGGAGTTAGAGGAGATAGAGTGTAAAGGGGAGAGGAAACTCCTCTAACTCCTTTAACTCCTCTAACTCCTTCCCCCCTTCTTTATACGTTTGCAATACTCATGATATCGGCAAATACGCCGGCGGCCGTCACGCTGGCTCCGGCGCCGTATCCCTGAATCATCATGGGGTATTCTTTATAGCGTTCGGTGGTCAGCAGGATGATGTTGTTGCTGCCTTCCAGTCCGTAGAACGGATGGGCGGCGTCTACTTCCTGCAACCCAACGGAGCCTTTACCGTTTTCCAGCCTGGCTACGAAGCGCCAGCGTTTGTTTTCGCTTTCCAGCACCTTCCGGCGCGCTTCAAAGTCGGCATCCAGCGTCGGCACCTGTTTCCAGAAGTCGTCCAGCGTTCCTTCAAAGAACGAAGCGGGAATAAAGAGGTTCTTCTCGACGTCTTCCTGTTCCAGTCGGTAGCCGGCTTCACGCGCCAGGATCACTAACTTGCGGGTCACATCCTTCCCGCTCAGGTCAACGCGCGGGTCGGGTTCGGAGTAGCCCTCTTCCTGCGCCATCCTGATGGTACGACTGAACGGTATGTCCGAGCTGAGCTTATTAAAGATATAATTCAGCGTTCCCGTAAGTACGGCTTCGATTTTCAGTATCTTGTCGCCGCTGTTGATCAGGTCGTTGATGGTATTGATGATGGGCAGTCCGGCGCCCACGTTCGTCTCGAACAGGTATTTCACCCCGCGGCGGCGGGCTGTCTGTTTCAGTTCGCGGTAGGCTTCATATCCGGATGAAGCGGCGATCTTGTTGGCCGCAACGACCGAAACGTTGTGCAGCAGCAGGTCTTTATACAGGCCGGCTATCTCCGGACTGGCCGTACAATCGATAAACACGGAGTTAAAGATGTTCATGCCGATCACCTCGTCGCGCAGCAGGCGGGGGTTGCTGTCCATGCCTTTGGCGTAAAGTTCCTCCCGGTAGTTTTCCAGAGGGATGCCTTCACGGGTGAACAGCCCTTTCCGGCTGGCGGCAATGCCTACGACGTTCAGTTTCAATCCGTTTTCTTCCATCAGTTTCCGGCGTTGACTGCGTATCTGTTCGATAAGGCTCCCGCCTACCGTGCCGATGCCGCAGATAAAGAGGTTCAGCACCTGGTATTCGGACAGGAAGAACGAATCGTGAATAACGTTCAGCGATTTGCGCAGGAACTTCGACTCGACGACGAATGAGATATTGGTTTCCGATGCGCCCTGCGCACACGCAATCACACTGATGCCGTTACGTCCCAGCGTGCCGAACAGTTTTCCGGCAATGCCCGGAGTATGTTTCATGTTCTCGCCTACGACGGCGATGGTGGCCAGCTCTTTTTCGGCAAATATCTCGGTGATCTCTCCCATTTCGATCTCTTTGGCAAACTCTTCGTTCAGCACCCGGCAAGCCAGGTCGGCGTCGGCGTCGCGTACGCCGATGGAGCTGCTGTTTTCCGAAGAGGCCTGGGAGACGAGGAACACGCTGATTCCGCTTTTCGCCAGCGTACGGAAGATGCGGTAGTTCACCCCGATCACCCCTACCATGCCCAGACCCTGTACGGTGATCAGGCAAGTGTCGTTGATGGAAGATATCCCTTTGATGGCTTTACCTTCGCCGTTCCTGTGCTGTTGGATAATGACCGTTCCCCCGGCTTCGGGGTTGAACGTATTCTTTATCCGGATAGGGATATGCTTGTGGCAAACCGGATAGATCGTAGGCGGATAGACCACCTTAGCGCCGAAGTTACAAAGCTCCATGGCTTCCACATAACTGAGTTCTTCAATGGTATAGGCCGTTGAGATCACTTTCGGGTCGGCGGTCATAAAGCCATCCACATCCGTCCATATCTCCAACACGGAAGCGTCCAGGGCTGCGGCGATAACGGAGGCGGTATAGTCCGACCCGCCCCGTCCGAGATTGGTCACATTGCCGCTCACCTTGTCGGAAGAGATAAATCCGCCCAGCACGGATACCTGAGGCAGTTCCCTGAAGGTTTCCCTGATCAGCGTGTTGGTCAGTTCGGTGTCCAGGATGTGTTTTGAATATTTCCCTTCGGTCTTGATAAAGTTGCGCGCGTCGAACCACACGGCGTTTTCAATGGCTTCGGCCACGATGACGGACGACAGGCGTTCGCCGTAGCTCACGATCGTATCGGCGGTTTTGGGCGACAGGTCTTTGATGAGGTACACGCCCTGGAATATGTCTTTCAATTCGTTCAGCAGTTCGCCGATCTGTTTCTGCAGCGCCGCCTGCGCCCGGCCGGCCGGCACTGTCTCCCGGATCATCTCTACATGGCGGTAAACGATCTCGCGAAACTCATTTTCATAGTCCGGATTGCCGGCGGCCGCCATCTTCGACGTGTCGATCAGCTTATCGGTGATGCCTCCCAGGGCGGACACGACCACAATTACCGGTTCTTTTACCGACTCTACAATCTTCTTTACGCTTAAAACGCTGCCGGCGGAACCTACGGATGTTCCACCGAATTTCATTACCTTCATACCTGATACATTGAAATTGAGTTTCTTTTCCTTTTTCTGATAAATGTCGTAAAAGTAGTAATAAAATCTTCAACTCGTGACTTTCCTCCGGGAAATTGCAATGAAAAGCGACAGGACGAACATTTTGTTAACCGGCGCACGCCAAAGAAAGACATGAAGCCTGTTTGACGTATCCTTTTGACAGCCCATACGGAATATATCATTATCTTTGTGTCGAGAAATCACTAAATGACAGCTATGAGTCTAAGTTCTACTTCCGTTCTGATCATCTACACCGGCGGAACAATAGGCATGATCGAGAATCCCGGGACGGGAGCCCTCGAAAGTTTCAACTTCGAGCAGTTACAGAAGCACGTGCCTGAGTTGCGCCGCTTTGCTTTCCGCATAGACTCCCTCCAGTTCGACCCGCCGATGGACTCATCCGACATGGACCCGGGGGCATGGCGACGGCTGGTGAAGATCATCAGCGATAACTACGACAATTATAACGGATTCGTCATTCTCCACGGAACGGACACCATGGCTTTCACGGCCTCAGCCCTGAGTTTCATGCTCGAGGACCTGGGCAAGCCCGTGATCCTGACCGGTTCGCAGCTACCCATCGGCGTACTCCGTACGGACGGCAAGGAAAACCTGATGACCGGCATCGAAATCGCCGCCGCCCGCGACAAAAACGGCGACCCGCTGATTCCCGAAGTCTGCATATTCTTCGAGAATCACCTGATGCGAGGCAACCGCACCACTAAAATGAACGCCGAGAACTTCAACGCTTTCCGCTCGTTCAACTGCCCGCCGCTGGCAACCGTGGGCATACACATCAAATATGACCGGAGCATCCGCCTCCACCGGAAAAAGGGCGCGACGCTCAAGCCGCACGACCGGCTCGACACACGTGTGGCTATCCTGAAGCTGTTTCCCGGCATCGAAGAGAACATCGTCAAAGCCATTTTTGACATCGAGGGGCTGAAAGCCGTTGTTCTCGAAACATACGGTTCGGGCAACGCACCGCGGAAAGAATGGTTCGTCCGCCATCTGCGCGAGGCCGGCGAAAGAGGCGTCGTTATCGTCAACATCACCCAGTGCAGCGCCGGAAGCGTGGAGATGAGACGTTACGGCAACGGCTACCAGCTACTGGAGGCCGGGGTTGTCTGCGGACACGACAGTACGACGGAGGCGGCGGTGACCAAACTGATGTTCCTCCTGGGGCAGGGTTATCCGCCCGAAAAGGTCAGGCAACTGATGGAACTCTCTATCGCCGGGGAGATAGCTGAGGGTTGAAAGTTACGGAACCTGCGCTGAAACCCACAGCGTTTCCCGCCGGCCTGCGGGAGGATAACCCGGATCAATACGCCAAACTCCTGAAACTCCTGGGCGGGGCGAACAATGGCGGCGCCCGCCTGTGGCGGGATGCCGGGAGAAACAACTTCTAACTTATAATACACCGGAATCCATTCCATTCAAAAGTAAAGGATAATCGTCAATCAGCTGATCGATTATCAATCAATCAGCTGATCGATTATCAGTCAATCAGCTGATCGATTATCAGTCAATCAGCTGATCGATTGTCAGTCTATCAGTTGATAGACGACCGGATCACTTATATTCCTTCACCGTAAGTTCCCCTTTCAGAGCGCCTAAAACATTCATTGCCAGGGCTTCCATTTCATCTTCACCCGGATAGACCTCAATTCTCCCCAGGAAGAGTTCCACCATGACCCATATGGGGAATGTTTCAAAAAAATCCCCGGGAGAAAACCACGCCAGGCCCTCCCGGGGAGCAACAAAACAACTTTGGAAACATCGTGATGTCACATCATGGATGCTCACTATGCTAACACGACAACCATCTGTCCTAGCGGACAGAAGTTTCACATATAGTAGAGTCTCTTTTCCTCCCCGGAAATCATGTGAAACCGAAAACCGGGAAATGTTTCTTTAATTACCAACATACACACAGCGCACCGGAGCGGCATAGGTCGTACCAATCACGGTACAGTTCATTCCGATATGGCCGGATGTATCAGAATCGCCTGTTTGTCCCCAATGGGTATTTTTATAATTATTTGTAAAGTACATCGCATACTGGTTATTCGTCAACTGGCCATACCCCGTCATACACCCTGCGGCCGGAAAGAATACCGACGCATAGTTGTCATGACTTACAATCAGTATGCCTTTCGTTGCATAGCCCAGCTGACTGCCAACGCTGACATTCTTGTAGTTTTCCGACCGGGACGGTAAGAGCTGGTCGTACCATCCGTCGGCATAGGCGCCGGCCTCATAGTTCTTCCGCGAAGCACTGGCGCTAGGGGAAACGTTAGCGGTTGGGATATCGGCCACATCATAATAGAGCGAATTGATAAACTCTAACTGCGAGGCGTGCCGGTAGCCTGCCGGGCAGACCTCCGCACTCGCATCCCATTTGTTCGATCCCGAAATGCCGAGCGTATTCGTCGCCGCACCAAAAAGATAACCGGTCGTTCTATTCGACTTGAAGTAATAACCCACCTGTGTGGGATACTTGGTAAACCCTCCGCCGCCTGCGCCTAAATTGGAGCCCTTCTCTTCTTTCCGTTCGTAGGGATCGCTCAAGTTATACATCGAGAACTTCTGCACATAAGATGCGTTTCTGGTTCCTGCCGTAGGCCTTACGTCCGTCGGTCTGTAGACATAATCGGGTTCTTCGCCCTGGCGAACAAAGAAGTAAGAGATGCTTTCCTTGCGGGAGATGACGATCAGTCCGTAGCGCGGCTTGCCCGTTGTGTTCTTACTCTTCATCCCTACACGGAACCTGATATCCGAACCGTTTCCGGTGACCACTCCTCCCCATGCTTCGTCAACTTCCTTATAGTAACCGCCCGACGGCGTCCTGCCTTCGGCGGGATCGGTGATGTCATCGCCGTCGTTCTTCCCGTTGTCATCGATCTTTATCCATTCGGTTCCGCTGAAAATACGTACGCTCCAATCGCCTCCCAAACTGTTATAACCGTGAATGAACCGCGCTCCGCGCTCCCCGCTCCTGTGGAAGGACCCGACGTAGCCGTGCGTCCATTTCAACGACACCCCTGCGGTCTGCCATACCTGCAGTTCCGTATTGGGCAGATAGACGCCGAGTTGAGTCGATATGGCGATGACGCCCAGCAACCGTTCATATTTACTTGTGTAATCCTGCGACGGCGTGAACTGGATGGTTCCAACCATCACTCCACTGCCCGAACCGGTGTTTGAGCCGGTGGCTACACCGTTGACCACCGCGCCGTCAAACGTGCAGTCGGTCAGCGACCTGCTCTTTACGGACACCGTCCAGCTTACTTCGACGTTGATGTCGGGGTCTTCATTGGCCGGCAGCAACAGGGGCAACTGACTGGAGTAGCCCTTCTTGGCCGAAACGTACACGTTCTCCGTAGACCACCTCAACTGGAATCCCTTGTGCGAAGCATTTTCATAACAACCGATGTCGACGACCTCCGTCTTTCCGTCAATGGCCTTATGGTAACGGACGTTGCCGTTAATATCCTTTTTGTACTGGTCGGCAATCTTTATGGGAAGGTTCTTGTCGAACAAAGACTTATCGCCACGGCGCAACATCGGCGACCGGGTAGGCTTCGCCGTACCCGCCTCATAGCGGGCCAGTCCGGAAGTCGAACCCAGATCGAAATGCGGGCCGGGAACCACGTTACTCGCCGTAAACCACAGATCGTTCACATCATTTACCGGATAATTCGTTCCGGCGGGAACCGTTCCCTGAAAAGCGCAGTGATTGATCTTTCCGGTGGTAGCGGCCGTTCCCTGATTTCCCCAGTAAACCGTATTCAGCAAGGTTCCCGAAAAGACGGACGCAGCAGTGTTATTTGCGATGGTGGCGTTCACAAGTTTGCCGCCACCCGTCACCGACACGCCTTTATTGTTTCCGGCCACCAACACGTTAGTGCCTACTCCTTCACTGACAGAAAGCGCATGGGCCGACCCGATCGCCGTCTGATTGTCGATCTCGACGGCATTGATCCATGCCGAAGCGTGAGACACGACAACAAGTCCCTCAGCGCCGGCGCTACCCGAACCCGATACGACGAAGCCATCGAGGACCGCACCGGACTCGGACAGGATAACACTTTCGGAGCCTGAGGCAATATGAGCCTTGGAGCTTTTCAGGTCGCGGCCGGCAGACGTATGCGGGCCGGTCACGTCATTGGCCGCGAGTTCCGTACCGCTTTCCCCCTTCCATCCGCCATATATCTTCATGTCAGCCGGCACGGTCAGCCCCTCGTTATAGACCGAATTTCCACCGCCGGCCACAAGAATACCATTCACCGTCTTACCGATGCCGATGAGGGCTTTCGCTTTCGCTATCGCCGTATTAATATCGGGCAAAGGGTCGTTCCACGACAATCCGCTGCCGATGCCGCCTTTCTTCACATACAGCCAGTTCTGATAGCCCCGGCCTACGCTGCCGGTAATGTCCACACGTTCCCAGGGAAGGATTTTGGTGTCAAACGACACGCCATCGTTGACCGCTACATTGACGCGCAGGACACGGTTGCACAACGCAACCTTATCGATCTCGACCGTTTTGGTAAACCGGCTGCCGCCCCCCGCACGTTCAAAGTCAACCGTAATGCTCATCTTCTTCCCGACAACGTCGGCCGGTTTACTCGCCAGAAAATCACTGCCCTGATGAGCGGGAATGATAAACGTGATCGTTTCGGAAGCCTTCAGAAAGCCATTGCTGCCCTGAACGAGCGTAACAGGCGCTTTCAGGGGTTCGGAAAGCACATCGGGATTAGCAGCGCCCGGCAACAGTTTCCCTGCATAACTGATCGTACTCGGAACATCATGCAACTGTATCCTGTGGTCGCCGGACAAATTGAAATTAGGGGTCACTTTATCCACAACGATCTCAACCTTAGCCACCACACGATTCAACTGGACATCCATATCTTTAGTCGTACCCGCAGTGATGGCAGGCGTCAGCTTGTTCTGAAAGAACAGCTCCGCGGCATCCGTACTCCTGCCTTTATGAACAACAGGCTGATAGACATACATCGGGAGATTTTCCATGGACACGGCCGTCCGTGGAGCGTTCAACGTAAAACCGGACGGTGAAGAGACCAGAACCATATCCCACGTTTTGGCTTCCACCCTGGCCGTCAGCTTGTTCGTTGTCCGCGTAATGTCGAATACTTCATTATGAAACACCTTCGTGCTCCGGTCAAAGGTAAAAAGACGCATATTAGGGATCAGGTCGGCGGCCAGAGTCTCGCCGGCCCGGGTAGTGAAAGTCATCGAATAACTGTTTCCATCGGCAGGGTTATCCAATTTATCCGTACACGACAGGTATATCAGAAATACAGATACCACCAGCGTCACAACCAATGCATTGAACAGGCTTAATCTTCCGGCTATATTTTTCACGTTCATCTTATCTCTAATTTACAAATCAGATTTGCATCAGCCTGATCACTGATACTTCTTGTGGTTTCACTCACAGACCCCTCGCCCAATATGGTCAGGCAGAACCGGTACGTGTGATTGCGTTCTATCTCAAAGGCTTTATGAGCCGGTTTGGCCGAAGTAGCCGGATCGATGACAACCGTATAGTACAACGTCTGCCCGTTAAATTCGGCCCGGATAACCATAACCGTAGCAGTAGCCTGGCCTGCCGGCTTATACTCCGGAATATAACATTTCGTATCCAGATCGGTCGCCGTCTGCTGAAGTATATCATTCGGGGCGAACTCAATGAAATTACTCTGATCCCATTGACCGGTCGAGGACGGACTGGCTAAGGAAGACTTTGGGAAAAGATAGGCTTTCGTGGGCAGGTTCCTGAACTTAACTCCCGTAATCTTAACTTTCGCGCCTAAGACCGCCAGCTCCTGAGAAATATTAGGGCATAACTCGACGCGGGCGACCTGTCGCTTGAGTTCAACCGACAGGTTCTGTGTCGAAGCGCCGACCGACACCGACGACAAAGCCGAAGTCATAACCGGAGGAGTGGTCAGCTCAACCCCGTCATGTTTACGCTCCATGGCCAGCAGGGCGGTTACATTGCCGGCCGTCGACCCGTCGATGGCAGGCATATCCGTCGTGGCCGGATCCGCCCAGTTCGCAATACAGTATATCTGCTTGCGGCCTTGCGTCACAGGTATGCGCAAGGACTTGTTAGTCCCGTCCCACATGGAGTCGTCACTCGTCCAATCGGCATTGATTCTGATGCTTTTATACACTTCGACCTTCGTTCCATCCTGATTATAGACCAGGAATTTCAACGTGTTTATTTTAGATTCGGCCGCCGAGCCGTCTACTTGGGTTCCGGCTCTGGTTCCATCGGGCCGGATATCATGGGTATCATCATCCGGCAAAACGAACTTAAGGGTCACAAGACTATTATCCAAAGATTCATTTACGTCATTACATGCCGTGAACAATGATGCACAACACGCTGTGAACAAAACGGGAACAAACAATTTTCCATTCATGTTTTTAACCATAATCTTTTTTTAACTGTTACTGAGTAACCATTGCTTTTCAATCCTTAATCTGTTTATGCGCCAATCCCTCTGCGACCTTCCTGTCACACAAAGAGAGAGAGAATAAGCAATACACATAAAAAAACCGCTACCAAACGACGGAAACACCGTTCCCTGCTCTCCTTGCGTTCCCATCCGATCTCTTCCAGAGTCCTCACTCCGGGAGACCGCCGGAGATACAACGGTCCCACTGTTTTTCTACATTTCCTGATACTTACACACCTTTGATAAAAAGACAGATCCTTTTCCGGCGATGGCCGCCACAGGATGGCCATCGCCGGAAGAACCGGCTCATTATTTCCGTATGGTGAATTCAGCCACACATCCGGTTTCGGGAACAGAGACCGGTTGGGCGTTAGCCGGATGGTTCACCGACTTAACCTGCAACCTGACCTGTTTTTCCGCCGTATCCGTACTGTACAGCACCACACCGTTCACATTGACCGAACCATGATTGCCGTCGCCGCTGATCCTCAGGTCATGGATGTTCGTAAAGACAAAATCCTTACCCTCCTTAGCGCTGGCATCGGGCATAAGCGCGCAATTCACCACAATGTCATTGCCCGTTACGTTCGTCTGCAAAGCGCCGTCCGAAGCGCGAAGCAACGAAACGGTGAAGAATCCCGACAACGCACTGTTGTTGACACGATGGTCGCCAAGTGAAACAACGGCTACCCTGGCGGGCTGATCGGCAACAAGACCGCTGCAACTCAACAGCTCGCCATCAAAAGTGACATTGGAACTGCTGAGGTGATGTATATTATTGAAGTTTATAACGATCGTCTTAGGCAATTCATAACGGGTATCTTCCAATGTTTTGGCGCTGAAAGCGGCCTGCCGGCTGCCATGCCTGAACACGACACGGGGAGTAAGTCCCATATCGAAGTCAAGCGCATCGGCGGTACCGTCTCCATAAATACCGTCCACGATAATATTGGAACCGGTAGAATTGGTCAACGGAGTACCATCGGTTTTGAACAGGCCCAGTTCGTACAACACGTCCTTTGAGCCTTCAACACCGCTTTCCGTGCGCACAAGTTTCACAACGGTATGCTGGTCTTCGATCACAGCCCTGCCCACAGGCTTCACCAGGTAACTCTGCCGGACGCCGGAAAGACGGAGCTCGAACTCCTTCATCCCTTCAACATGATTGTTCGCCTTTACGGGAACTTCAATCTCCTGTTTGATCAGGTAACGGTCGGCCGTACCGCGCGACGGCGTAAACGACAGCCTGCCCTCCACCGGAATATAGTTGCCGGCCGTCGTGGCAGAGATGTCATGTGTGGCATAATCCACACTTACGGGCACCGGCGCGCCTTCCTTGGTCGTTGCGTAACCTGTCAGTGTTACGGTAAATACAGCCGTGGCTGTTCCGTTGACCGGTTTAGTGATATTCACGTCAGACACATACAATCCATGTCCGAGTTTAATCAGGCGGCTATCTTCGCTGAGGAAAAGCACCTCGCCCGACGCGGCGATCAACGCCTTACGATACGCGGCAGGTTTGTTATCTGCAATGAACCGGTCGAACTCCCTGTTCCCGGCGGCGGAATACATGCTGATACGTCCTTCGGATGAAGAAAGAAGCAACACCTCTCCGTTATTGGAAATGTTGATATGGTCGAAGCTGCCCTCAATCGTACGGGCAAACTCAGCTTTTCCGGCAGACGATATGCGGACGAACGAACCGCGACGGGTGTTCACATCGTAAGTCGTCACCACAGACTCACCCGTACCGACATTCATACCCATGCCTGAGACAATCCCGTCGGCGAGACCCGAATACAAAGGAGTGCCATCGCTGCGCAACAGGGAATAATATCCTTTGCTACCGGTGCCACCCAACAGGATATTACCGTTGCGGGACACTTTCAGATGGCTGAGGGAAACATTTCCGGCGGGAGGGATCAGCGTTTTGCCAAACACAATATCGCCTTCGGGACGAACCTTATACACTACCCCGCCATCGACCGGCGAATTGCCGGTCAGGAGCACGGAACCGTCATTGATATTGGCGCATAACGCCGACACCCGGAAAAGGGGAGCCGGAATGGAGGTGATGTAATAGGGCTTTCCTTTGTCGTCCAGACGGACGATAACGGCTTTTTCGTTTTCCTTCTCCGCAGAGAAAGCGGCGCACACATACTCCACCGTATTGCCCAACACTTCAAAATGAGCGCAATAGCCGCTTTCCAGATTATTGTACTGATAAAGCACCTTTCCGGTATAATCAACCTTCAGTATCACACCTTGCCGGCCCGAACCCCTGGGCTCCGTACCGGCCAACATCAGAGCGCCGCTCTTCAGCAAAGCGCCTTTCAGGAACTCACCGCCCTGCGCACCGGCATAGACATTCGTCGCCATCTGACCGGCGCGATTGATGATTGCGGCGCGACCGCAGAGGGTAAGCTCTTTCTTCTCTTTCAACTTGCCGGCCATAGCCGACTGGCCGACGATCAATACACGGTTGTCATCCAGTTCGGTTAACTGATTGACGGAAGTAAACCCGGTCAACGGCAAAGAAAACACTACGCCTCCTTCGCGGTCTACCCAGGTTAAGTTCAGTTTCTGACCGTCCTTGCCAATCACGGCTACTTCATCGCCAGCCAACGAACATACATGTTCCACCCTGTTGTTCTCTCCATATTTCTTATCGAATACCACAGGCATATACTGGGAAAAACCCTGCGCTGAGGCTATCAAACCCAGTACGAACAACGCCAAAGCTCTATGAATTCTTATCTTTTTCATATCTCGTTTTGTATTTTATGTTTCCTGTTACTTATTATATATCTCTACACGACGGGCGCGACGGTTCACACGCGTCCAATCAATTTCTCCTTCTGTCCATGGGAATGTGGAAACCTCCTCATCCACTTCTTCCTTCGAGAGTTTGATACGTCCGTGTCCGATCATGGTAAACGGACAGGACATCCCGTTCTCATGCAGGAAATCGGCAACCGTTTTAGCCCTGCGCTCCGACAACGCATAATTATAGCTATCGCCGCCGACTTCATCCGCATAACCGCTGAAGGTCAGCTCATCGAGCAGGTAAGCATCTATCTCATTGACGAAATGCATCAGGCGGCCAACTGACTCCGGAGTCAGTTCCGAAGAATCAAAATCGAAGTAGACTGTCAGCAGCAACCCTTTAGGAGCATGCTTCTTCAGCGTAACCGATTCGGGCGCGGCGGTTTCCGACAAACCGCCAAGCAGAAGCGGACCGCCCATAACGGCAGCTTCCTCACTCATTCCGTAGAAAGGCTTAGCCTGCCAGGAGCTTAATTCTTTAAGCATGTGCAAATAGTATATATCATCGCGGGTCGACGGATTACGGTCGGACACGAAATAAGCCGTGTACAAATCCACCGGACACATATAATAGTCGTTAAACACAGAGTTCACCGGATGGGGAAAATGAATCACACCCCTGGGGACAACGCCGTTTTTATCGAAAAGCGTAGTAAATAGGTCGTATCCGCCAAATCCCGGCAGACCATTGGAGGAGAAGATCAGACGGTCTTCAAAAAGAACCGGACAAATCTCGTCACCCTCCGTATTCACCTGGGAACCCAGGTTGATCGGTGCGCTCCACTTCTGCGAAGATTCATCAAAGTGGGTCACATAGATGTCGAATCCGCCATAACCACCCGGCACATCGGATACGAACAATAAGGAATTACCGTCATTGAACAGAAACGGATGGGCATAGGAACAATCGGATTCCTGATGAAAGAGGGGTTTATACCTGGAAAACCTGCCCCTGTCATGATTCAGCTTCGAGTAAAGCAACTTAGCCTGAAAAGGACGCGTGTTCCTATCGGCTACATCGACACTCGCCACCGACTTCTTATATTCCAGCACCGTAGCCACCATCATCCGCATATCGGAAGAGAAACACAACGGGCCGTTTTGCATGTCGACAGGAATATGATACAGATATCCTTTATCACGGGAGGACTTCTGCGATCCGGCGTCCGCCCCGTCCGCATCATCCAGTCTATAATAGTGTGTACGATGGAAAAACAGTTTCCCGGGATCATTGAAATCACTCACACTCATGGCATAGAACGGCTCATTGCCATAGTTACCCACCCAAAACTCCGCATTCGGAGTATTCAGCGGAAGTCTTTCAGCCGCAAATCCCGGATCTTCAATAATGGCATGTCGCATAGCAAGGGCGTCTAACGTATTCTGAAAACGCTGGTAACGGCTATAAATGTCCTTATACACATTGTTCAGGCAAATACCTTCCGCCTTTTTATTATTTCCCAGAAAACGAAGCGCATCTATGTAATCACACAAATCGTCCGCCAGGAATAAATCATCATGTAACTCCAATGCTTTCGCATAGTGAACAGATGAGTTGTCGTAATCACGCAGCATGAAATACAAACGCGCGGTCTTCAAATGTATCGAAGCCTTGTTCAGGTCGCTTGTTTCGCGCGCAATGGCTGTTTCATACTGCACCATCGCCTTACCAAACTTCTGCCTGATAAAGTTCCGGTCAGCCCGTCTTTCAATAGCGCTTACCTTCCGTTCCTGAGCGATAGAGGGAAAAGTCCACCCCAACAGGAAAAGAAGAGCGGTGACGGATAATAAACTCTGAATTTTCATTTTTGTCATTTTAGCAACTTTTTATCATTTACATTAACGGAATATATTGTAAACAATATGTACACCGAATTTTGTCGGCCCTATCCATTGCCGTGTGTCCTTCACTTCTACAGGATAGTCCGTATATTCTCCACCTAACAGATATTTATTATATTGAAGGTGAGCGTATCCCAGGCCTACATTGACATCCAATGCCAGACGGGTTCCGAAAGCGAATTTGTAACCCGCAGATATACCGCCGGAAACACCCCAGCCTTCGCGGCGGATGCTTGAGGCTTTATCCCCGTTTTTTATTAACCCGATATTGAAATTGCCATACATGGCGTATGGACCAACGTAAAACCCATCCCAGGAATCATTGGTGTAGAAATTACTGGGATTCCAATAATGACGCACTTCTACAATACCCTCCAGTACACGGAACACCTCTTCGCCTTTCTTGAACATATAGGGCATCCAGAATACCTCTGTGTTCAGCGTTAGCTGACGGGTCAATGTGTACTCAAAGCCAATATTAGGAGAACCGGCCAGCCATAAAGGGATATTTGTTTTTATACTCTGAGCGCCGGCTGTCATTGTAAACGTACTTAAAACGATTACACTTAGCATATATTTCATGAGCCTCTTTCTTTTCATACTTCTCTTTTATGTTATCTTACCACATGCCTATGCTTTCGCCGCTTTTAATATCTTCATCCCAACCGACAAGCCGGATCGTAGAAACAAGATAACGGTCCACTTCGATGATAATACGTTTACCGCTATACAAACGGATAGGGAGATTTGTCTGCGGATCGGTAACGCCGACCTGTATGATTGCAACGATATCCCCTCCCCTGTCGGTAAACGTAAAATTCAACTTCTTATAGCTGTTCTCTACCGAAGGGAAATAACGGTGATCGACCTCTAATGTTCCTTCCGAAAAAGAAACGGAACTCACATCATCCGTATGCTTCAGGACATCATCTCCTCTCATAACATGCGATGTCAGCGTATCATGTTTCAGATACTGCCTGGAAGCCACTCCCTCTGCAACCAGTTCTATGTTGGAAAGATCGGCCATGTCAAACGGAATGTTCTTAAACCGTACGGTAATACGTCCTACATAGCGTTCGATAGCCGTTGTGTCGGAATGTCGTATCCCCGGATTCTCAATCTTATGCTCGAATTTATCGTAAAAGACATCCGACGGTTGCCGATAGACCCCTTCCGTATCATGGAGAGGCAAGCTAAAAGCAGAAGTTTCGCGCGTACTCTCTCCTGAAAACGATACGCCATCGATATTTGCATAGCAATATACGCTATAATCACCTTTCGGAAGACGGAAAGTAAATAACCCCAAACTGAGTTTCGGATCGTTGGTCGAGGCGCCAACAAACCTGTCGCCGACCAGTAACCCCGATTCATTGTATATCATTACGCGGCAATCGTTGACGGTCTTATCTCTTACTTCAGGAATATAAACGACATAATTCGTTTCGTCTTCGAAATAATCATAAGTACATGCTGTATACAACAACAGAATCGTAATACAGGTAGTAATAAACAATATGAGAAGCGATTGTTTTCTCATGCTTCAATCTATTTCATTGCTATCATTCCGGTGGTCAGATAAACCAACCGCCCAAACATCGGATGAACTGTCAAGGATCGGAATCCATGCCCCACCGTTTTCGGCGCATTGATTTATCTAACCATTCCGGGAGATAAACAAGATACTAAGTATTACATTTCTATGGTTGAAACCACAATGTTAGAACTCCATTTTTCCGGTTCGCTGACAGAAATTTCCAATCCGCTATAGTCTATTACTTTATCAGGAGGAGTTGGTAAACCGCCCGTTTTAAGGATCAGGTTGACTTCACGGATTGTATTCGGAGTAAATACTTCCTTAATCTGGCCATACCAGAAGACAGGATCGCCCGCAGCAGCCTGTTTGCCGCCGGAATAGTAGTGACCGCTTTTAGCAATACCGCAAAGAACTACAAAGTACTTTCTGGAATCGTCTGCAGTAGCAGTAGTAGCGCTGTTGTTTGCACGGCCGCCATTGTTCGGGAATACAATAACATCTTTCCACAGACTGAAATTTCCGTCCAGATAAGCGTTATTACTATTAGCACTAGAAAAAGCGCCGGATACGGAAACTGCATTCGCTTCTGTTGAAGTAGTACCGATCCCTCCGAGGTTGCCATTTCCAATACCCATTTGATCGGGAAGGCGGTAAAGTATAACCGACGCAGTCGCGGCGCCAAAATCTACATCCTTAGCCTCTTTATGGGTCTTCTGGTCAATACGTACACGCATCATTGACACTTCACGCTTCAGGTTAACGCTGGCTTTATGAGGCGCGGCAGTACTGATCTTAATACCGGTAGCGTAACCCATGAATATTTCCGAGGGTTCTGTGTGTGGAAAAAGCTTATCTACAACCGCCTTCGCACCAGTGTTACCGGTTATGGCGGTACTCCAGCTTCCCGGCTTATGTTTGATAAACAGATCCTTTATCTCCATATTATACACATTGCCTTCGGTCCAGGTTTGCGGCGCTGAAGAGATATAAGTAGTTACATTATCCTTATCGCTCTTGGCGTTGGCTACAGCTACAAGCGTATACTCACCAACCGGAATAGCCGTATAGGTATAGGTTTTCAATCCGGCATTACTATTTGTTGGAGCGACTATTGAAGAAAAAACAACTTTGTTTTTACTATCATATAAAAAGAACTGAATCTGGTTGATATTCTTCCAGCTTGTTTCGGGAATAGCAGTAGAAGCTCTGGTCTTCTCACTTGTTCCTTCAAAAGTGAAATTCAACTCAAATGTTCCAGTTTTAGCAGGCAGATCATCCTCATTATGATCTGAAGAGCACGACGTCGCAGTTAATAATACCACTAATAGCGACCATAGATAAAAACCTTTTTTTCTCATACAATCATTTTGTTTTAGTTCTCATAAAAATTGTTCTCTTTTACACTTGACATCAGATAGAGTGTTAGCCACTACATCTTTTTTCGTTTTCCCGTTACTTTGTAAGTAACGGGAAAAGGTCGATCAGAAGAAAAAAAAGCGCTTTCTATACTATATTATAATAAGGATGTTTTTAACCGTCCGCCCAAGGCAATAGAAATTCTCTCCGCCGGACTTCCTCACTACATTTCCATGATTATCAATTATCCGTAACGCACTTATTTATACCTTTTCGTACGCCAAATGCATACGAAAAGGTATTCCAACAGTATATACCGCATGGCGGAGGCTTTATACCGGCACAGGAAAGGTGAGGGAAAGGTGAGGGCGGGTGAGACGGATAAAGTGTCGTCCGGTTAAGGCAATAGAGATTCCCTCCGTATCCCATAAGGGAAACATGAAACGTTGATTTTCTTATTTATCCGGAATGATTTTACCGTGCTAACGGCGTCTTTTTAAGTATTCAGTGCAAAAAAAGTTGTTCTATGATGCGGATATTAAAAAATATACTTATCTTTGCACCGGATATCCAACTTCCGTTACTTACAAAGTAATTACGCTTTTCCCCTCTCGTTTTCAACGGTTTAGCACCACTAATCATTCAACAAAACTTAGCCGCCGGAAGAGCGAACAAATGATACAATCTTCCGGTTCATCCTGTTTATATCCTCGTCTCTGAAAGACTTGAAATAGGTCTCTGTGACTTTTATGGACGAGTGCCCCATAGCATCACAGATCAGGCTCGGATTGAAATTCTGCCGGATTGCTGTAGTAGCCCATGTGTGGCGAGCCGTATACGTACTGATACGCTCCTTAAGTTTCAGCATACGCGTAACTTGCAACAGGCTGTAGTTCAGGGAGCGCAGCATATTCGTATATTGCCTGTATTCCCTCCTGCCCGGTTGTTTGATTATCGGGAAGAGAAAAGGAGATTCCGGATCGGCGTTTTCATTGCGCCGGATGATCTCCATGGCTTCTTTTTCCACAGTGACAGTAAGCCTGCGCCCCGTCTTATGGCGGCGATACGTGATTACGTTTCCCTGTAAGTCACAACGGCGTAAATAGGCCAGATCGACAAACGACATTCCCCTGAACAGGAACAGCAATACAAAGATGTCACGACTAAAATTCTGTTTTGAATTCAATGCAGCGTTCTCCGTCATCAGCTTACGTATTGTCTCAGGGCCGACAGCGCGCTTCACCTTACCCTCCACCCCCGTATATACCTTACTGAAAAGACGGGGTACATACGGAGCCGCATCACAATCCACAGCCTGATTATACACAGACCGCAACGTTCGCAGGTAAGTGGATACGGTATTCCATGTCAACTGATCTGCAAGAAGTCTTTTTTCAAATTTCATCAACCACTCAGAAGTCAACTGATGGAAAGTCATGTCCTCTCCTTCCATATAACTTTTGAGCCTATTGAGAGTGCTCCGGTAAACGTGGGCTGTGCCGTCACGCTGTACGCGAACAAGCTCCTCGATCAATCTCTCCATAAATTGAATTAAAAATACTCTTTTCATTTTTCACTCGTATTTGTTTTTACATTATGGATAACTACTCACTGTTTACCCATCAAAAACATGATCTATGTTTCATCCGTTAAACAGCATAACACATTAAAGCCTTGCACAAATTACCCATACCGGCTATATGGACGAACCGAACATTGTCCACAACACAGTATCTTCGACATGCCGCACGCATCTGCGACACAGTATCGAATGGCAACTGTGACCACTATACTTTCAGTGAAATACCTGTGATGTCATTACGTCCAGACAGACGCTATTGAAAATGACTTCCGTATCCTGTCTTGCACCGGATACGATCCGGAATATCAACCCTGTGAGTAGTTGCATTCCCTGTAGAATAACATCCACCTCTTTTGTGTGACACAACAGAACTCATCATGCTACCAAAAAAGGCTAAACATCTATTAATGGCAAGAATAAGCAGAACGCAACAAATATAGCAAAATATTATATGAAAACAAAAAAGGAGAAAAACATCTTCAATTCCATTGCATAAATTACCCATCGTTATCCTTCCCTGCAAAGCAAAAGCAATGGAAAGGGCCGCCCCATAGTATGATAAGGGTCGTCCCATAGGTATGATGAGGGTCGCCCCATAGGTATGGGACAGGGGTTATCATACCTATGGAACAGGAGTTATCATACCTATGACACAGGGGTTATCATACCTATGGGACGACCCGTATCATCCTATGGGACGACCCTCATCATACCTATGGCGAATGTTTTACATCGGTATGGGACAGGGTTGATCAAGTAATGGGGAACAAGGTTCTTAACTGCTCAACTCGCTGAGTTCCAGCCAGCGCATGGCCTTTTCATCCAGTTCGTTATTCAAAAGAGGTAACCGTTTTGAGCTTTTGGTCAATTCATCCACGGAGAGTGTTCCGCTGCATAGCGCTTCTTCCAATCGTTTCTTCTCCTCTTCAAGGCCGGCGATTTCCTTTTCCAGGCGTTCGAGCTCCTGTTTTTCCCTGAAGCTCATCTTCCGTTTTTCATTTAACCGGACACGGGAGGTCTTTTCTTCCTGTGGCTTCTCCGCCTCCTTTTCTTTCTCTGCACGGGCGGATTTCCAATCCCGGTAATCGCTATAATTGCCGGGAAAATCCCGGATATCGCCTTGCCCGTTGAATACCAGCAGGTGGTCTACCACCTTATCCATGAAGTAACGGTCATGCGATACCACAATGACGCAACCTTTAAAGCTTCGCAGATATTCTTCCAGCACGTTCAGTGTCACAATATCCAGATCATTGGTAGGCTCATCGAGAATCAGGAAATTCGGGTTGCGCATCAGTACCGTACAGAGGTACAGCCTGCGTTTTTCTCCCCCGCTTAACTTATACACATAGCTATGCTGGGTTTCGGGAGTAAAGAGAAAATGTTGCAGGAATTGCGAAGCGGTCAGTTGTTTTCCATTGCCCGGTTCAATCACTTCGGCGATATCCCGGACCACATCGATCACTTTCATCTGTTCATCGAAGTTCAATCCCTCCTGCGAATAGTATCCGAAACGTACGGTTCCGCCTATATCCACCGTTCCGCTGTCCGGCTTCACCTCGCCCAGCAGTATTTTGATAAAGGTAGACTTTCCTGTCCCGTTATTCCCCACAATTCCCATTTTCTCATACCGGGAGAAGATATACGAGAAATCATCCAGAATCTTCAGGCCGTCATAACTCTTACAGAGGTGTTCCGCACTAAATATCTTGGAACCAATGTATGAAGCCTTCACTTCCAGCTTCATGTCAGAATGGTCTGTCCGCTGCCGGACTGCTTTTTCCAGTTCATAGAAGGCCTCTTCCCGGTAGCGGGCTTTATGCCCGCGGGCCTGAGGCATGCGCCGCATCCATTCCAACTCCGTGCGATATAAGTTGTTTGCCCGTGCTGTTTCCGTATCGGCGGCCGCAATCCGCTCTTCCCTCTTTTCCAGGTAATAGCTGTAACTGCCTTTGTATGAGTATATCTGACGGTTGTCTATCTCTATGATCTCAGAACACACCCTGTCCAGAAAGTACCGGTCGTGGGTGACCATCAACAGGCTCAACGTTGAGCGTTGCAGGTAATCTTCCAGCCATTCAATCATATCCAGGTCCAAATGGTTGGTCGGCTCATCGAGGATCAACAATTCCGGTTCCGTTATCAGCGTATTCGCCAATGCCACCCTCTTGAGTTGTCCGCCCGACAGCCGGTTCATTTTCTGATTGAAATCGCGTATCTTTAATTGGGTCAGGATATGTTTCGCTTTTCGTTCATAATCCCAGGCCTTTTCGTGTTCCATACGGGC
This sequence comes from Mediterranea sp. (in: CFB group bacteria), assembly GCA_031258135.1. Lineage (GTDB taxonomy): Bacteria > Bacteroidota > Bacteroidia > Bacteroidales > Bacteroidaceae > Bacteroides. The sequence goes on along the minus strand of JAIRNG010000004.1, from coordinate 1,868 downwards.
CAGAATGTCTTCCAGTCCGGGATTCCCTTCCGTTTCCACGCATTGCTCATACTCCTTTATCAGTTCCACGGTGCTGTTTCCATGATAGAAACATGCTTTCAGAACCGTCAGCTCTTCGGGATATTCGGGACTTTGCGGAAGATAACCCACACGCAGGTCACGGCGAAACGTGATCTTTCCATGATCATATCCTTCTTTACCGGCGATCATGTTCAACAAAGTTGTTTTTCCCGCTCCGTTCTTTGCGATCAACCCTATGCGTCGCCCTTCAGGAACACCCATGGAGATGTCCCGGAAAAGCACGAGATCGCCAAACGATTTCGTCAGGTTTTCAACTTGTAAGCAGCTTATAGCCATTGGTTATGATGAATCGGCCGGAAGACAAAAATTGAGAGTTGAAAGTTACCATACCCTGTCGTATAATAACTCCCAACCCTCAACTTTTATCTTCCGGCTTTATTTAGTAAAGTCTGTACAGCAACCAAGCGCCTTGGAAATCCTTGCGGTTAGGATATTTGCGCTTGAAAGCGTCACGCGCCGCAGCAGCCGAGAACCTGTCGGGGTAAGTACCTACTACCACACGATACATGGCGGCTTCCGCATTGAATGCAATGATTGCATTGTAGCCTTGTCCGATCAGGTAATCTCTTAATGCTTCCGCATTTACTTTCAGTCCGAAGCTACCGCATACTATGCTGTAATCTTTCAGGTCATTACCGGAAATCAATGTTACCTTTTCCTGACGTACGCCGGCTTCGGGAGCGACCGGAGTTTTTTCAACCACTACCGGAGGAGTTGCTACCGGAGCCGTTACCACCGGAGTTGTTACTGCCGGAGCTACCTGTTGGGAAGAGGTAAGTTCCTGTTCCTTCGCTTTCTCATAAGCTTTTTTATAAGCGCTTTCGCTTGATTTACATGAAGTAAAAGCTAATGCTACGCATACGCCCATACCTAAAATCATTAGTTTCTTCATCATTATTCGTACTTTAATAAATTAATAATTCAAATATAACGTGTCAAAGATAACACAAATCCTCGTTTATTCCATATCTTTTTTGAACGAGATTATTCCCGTCGCCTGATTTGTCGGCATAACAAGTATCTCGGCTATCTGGACATGCGGTGGCGCCGCCGCCGAAAAATAAACGGATTCGGCTATATCATCACCCGTCAACGCATGTATGCCTTTATAGAGATTGCCGGCCGCCGCTTTATCTCCACGGTAACGTACTACGGAGAAGTTCGTTTCCACCATGCCCGGTTTGATGGTTGTCACCCGCAGCGGTGTGTTGACCAGGTCTATCCGCAAACCGTCCGACAGTATCCCGACAGCGGCTTTCGTTGCACAATACACGCTGCCGCCCGGATATGCAGCCTCGCCGGCAATGGAACCGATATTGATGATATGTCCGCTACCTCTCTTCAGCATGCCCGGAACGATCAGCCGGGTCATGGTCAGCAGTCCTTTGATATTCGTATCGATCACAATATCCCATTCGTCCGGGTTACCTTCGTATTCCTTGTCTACTCCGATAACCAGTCCGGCATTGTTTATAAGGATATCGATATCTTTCCATTCGCCGGAAAGAGATTGAATTGCGCTTGTCACTACATTTCTATCACGTACATCAAAAGGTAATAAATGGATTTGAACGGCATACTTTCCCGTCAATTCATTTTTTAGTCCCACCAGCTTCGGCATATTGCGGGCATTTAATATAAGACTGGCTCCCTGCGAAGCGAATTTCCGCGCACAAGCCTCCCCGATACCGCTACTGGCTCCCGTAATAAAAACAATTTTATCTTTCATCTGCTTTCTGCTTAAGATTCGGCAAACTTAATTATATAATCTTATTCAACAGCGTACT
>JAIRNG010000082.1 GCA_031258135.1 Mediterranea sp. (in: CFB group bacteria) | reverse complement strand
GGGTAAATTGGGTACTTCTTTTGAAACTTCTTTCAGTTTATTTCCCTTCTGAAAAAAGAAATGCCCTTTGTTTTTGTAGTTTTTTAATTCGTCAAACATAGCATTGTTATATTTATATTTATATTCTTACCTCCCCACTCATTAACTTCGGCAATAAGGTGTCGCGAAGCGAAGCGAGGGTACGGATTTATCTGTAGTTATCATTTCGAGGATATTCTCGAAAAGATCAGTCGCTCGTTGTCTACTATTTACACAAGCCTCTTTTGCCTGTTCAATTGGCGCCGAAGCACAAAAACCTGCCACATCATCGATAAACAAAATATTAAACCTATATTTCTTCCGTCCATTCATTTCTTCGGCAATTTCTTTGTTGTCTTTTCTATTTTCTTTTCCTCGCTTGCCGCTTTCCGTTCCAGTTTCTTTATATCTTCGGCAACAGGAAGCTCTTCGGGTTTAATATTTCTTTGGGCTAACATATCACGAACACTTTTATTGTTCTGTACATGTTCGCTTGTGATGGATTGTTCGCCCGTCAGGTCTTTGCTCTCGACATTATAGTTGGTCATTTCCGTTGCCAGATTCTTGGCTGCAATAGTCAATGTTGGCAGGAAATCAGCTAATGGCCGGTTGGATTGTATTCCCAATCGTTGTTTCATATCCTCGGTGGTATGTCCGCCAAAAAGGGCTGTGTCGCCCTTAGAACGGATGCGTGCAAAACCTTTGTCATCCACACCGCGTTCGTAAATGTTTTGCGATAGTTGTTTTTCGACAGCACGCAACTTATCTCTTGTCTCCAGTCGGGAAAGGAGCAATAGACGTTCTTCAATTAATTCCGCCTTTCGGGTTTGCACGGCAAAGTAGCTTTGAGCAAATGCCACTTCTTCTTTTTTAGGGTCGCCATTTTGTGCAATCAGATAACAGGCATAGCGAGTGAGCATAAAATCGATAACTTCGCGTTTAGCTCCGCTTCCAAGTTCGACCATTTTCGTGACCTCACGAAAATGGTCCTCAACGTCTATACCTTGTGTTTTGCAAGATTCCACAGCTCTATTTATCGCAACTACAAAGTTTTCCCATCGGGCATAACCCAAAATCAATTGTAAATCACGAGCAAACCAAACTTCAACCTGTTCGGAATAATCCTCATTCACAATATGCTGAGCAATTCTATCGAATGAGGTTTTATATTGTAAAATACGTTGTTTATCCATTAGGGATAGTTATTTTAATTAGATTTTCTTTAATAATCCCGTTTTCCGGCAAGCCATGTCTGCTTAATTCCTTTTTCCCGTAAACCTTCTTTTATGCGGTTCATATTTTTTATAATTATGTTATTAAGTACAAATATAGAAATTCCAATTGGATAATTTGAAGAAAAGAGTTGTTTCAACTACTTCTATTTAAAAACTTGTAAGGCAAACGCATGATATTGTTGTCTTCGCAGAGACGAATAGCTTTTCCCTGCGTGGCGAATTGTTTACATCTGCATCGGACAAGCCGGATCAGGTGAATGAAAGTGCAAACTTCTTGCCTTCACCCTTTAAGTCCGATGAACAGGACGTTTGAAAGAGGTGAAAGCAACACTTTCCTTTTTTGTATGTATGGAGGTTTATGCATCATAACTCAATGGATTATTTCCATAACTCAACGTAATAATTTCATAACTCGACGTAATAATTTCATATTACGTTGAGTTATGAAAGTAAGACAGCCAACTTAGAAAAGAAAACGTGCTTTCTCATATTGAACTCACATTAATTTATTAATTTTGTGGCCTCAAATCTATATATAGAATTATAAAATGGAATTAGCAAGTAAGTACAGCCCTGCTGATGTGGAGGAAAAATGGTACCGGTATTGGATGAGCCATGAACTGTTCAGCTCAAAACCTGATGATCGCGAGCCTTACACCATCGTCATACCGCCTCCTAACGTCACCGGCGTCTTGCACATGGGACACATGCTTAATAATACCATTCAGGATATTCTGATTCGCCGCGCCCGTATGGAAGGCAAAAACGCCTGCTGGGTACCGGGAACAGACCACGCATCCATTGCTACCGAAGCCAAAGTTGTGAATAAACTGGCTGAGCAAGGCATCAAAAAGACGGATCTTACCCGTGAAGAATTCCTCCGTCATGCATGGGACTGGACACATGAGCATGGTGGCATCATCCTTAAACAACTTCGCCGCCTGGGGGCTTCTTGTGATTGGAACCGCACAGCCTTTACCATGGATGAAATCCGTAGCCAAAGCGTGCTTAAAGTCTTTAACGATTTGCATGAAAAAGGATTGATTTACCGTGGCGTACGTATGGTGAATTGGGATCCGAAAGCCCTGACCGCCGTGTCCGACGAAGAGGTTATCTATAAAGAAGAACATGGGAAATTATACTATCTCCGCTATAAAGTAGAGGGAGAGGATACGTACGCTGTTGTAGCTACTACCCGTCCTGAAACCATCATGGGTGACGTGGCGATGTGTATCAACCCCAATGATCCGAAGAATCAGCGCCTCAAAGGCAAGAAGGTCGTCGTTCCGCTGGTAAACCGCGTTATTCCTGTCATTGAGGACGACTATGTAGACATCGAATTTGGTACCGGTTGCCTGAAAGTAACCCCGGCTCACGATGTAAACGACTATATGCTGGGTGAGAAATATAACCTTCCTGTTATCGACATCTTTAACGACAACGGAACCATCAGCGAAGCCGGTGAACTTTACATCGGCATGGATCGCTTTGACGTTCGTAAGCAGATTGTTGTTGATCTGGTTGCTGCCGGATTGATGGAAAAAGAAGAGTCTTATACGAATAAAGTAGGTTACTCCGAACGTACCCACGTAGTTATCGAGCCCAAACTTTCCATGCAATGGTTCCTCAGGATGGAACATTTGGCGGAGATCGCTTTGAAGCCCGTCATGGACGATGAGCTGAAGTTCTATCCGCCTAAATATAAGAACACCTACCATCACTGGATGGAAAACATTAAAGACTGGAACATCAGTCGCCAGTTATGGTGGGGGCATCGTATCCCAGCCTGGTACTTGCCCGAAGGGGGCTATGTCGTAGCCATGAACGAGAGAGAGGCGCTCGACAAGGCCAAAGCGAAAACAGACAACCCGAACCTGACACTAAACGATATTCGTCAGGACGAGGACTGCTTAGATACCTGGTTCTCCTCCTGGTTGTGGCCGATCTCATTGTTCAACGGTATCCTTGATTCGGGTAACGAAGAGATGAAGTACTACTATCCGACCAGCGACCTGGTGACCGGGCCGGACATCATCTTCTTCTGGGTAGCCCGTATGATCATGGCGGGTTATGAGTACGAAAACGATATGCCGTTCCGTAATGTGTATTTCACAGGCATTGTGCGCGATAAACTGGGACGCAAGATGTCCAAGTCGTTGGGCAATTCACCCGATCCGCTGGAATTGATCGACAGATACGGAGCCGATGGCGTACGTATGGGCATGATGCTTTCCGCACCTGCCGGAAACGACATTCTGTTTGACGATGCACTTTGCGAGCAGGGACGTAACTTCAACAACAAGATATGGAACGCTTTCCGTCTGATCAAAGGATGGAAAACGGATGATGATGCAGAACTTCCGGCGACCGCCAATGTTGCCGTCAACTGGTTTGAGTCTATGCAAAATAAAGTGGCCCTTGAAATAGCTGATCTATTCGGTAAATACCGTTTAAGCGAAGCGTTGATGGCTATATACAAACTGTTCTGGGACGAATTTTCATCCTGGTACCTTGAAATTATAAAACCTGCGTACGGAAAAGGCATCCATCGGACTGTTTATGGTGCAACCATTTGTTTCTTCGACAATCTGCTGAAACTGCTTCATCCGTTCATGCCGTTCATTACCGAAGAACTCTGGCAACAGATGTATCCGCGTGAAGAAGGCGAAAGCATTACGGTGCAATTCCTCGGTATGGATACGCATGTCGATGAAGAACTGCTAAGTAAGTTCGATACGGCGAAGGAAGTCATCAGTAATATCCGTACTATCCGTTTACAGAAGAACGTTGCACAGAAAGAATCGCTGGAACTTCAGATTGTAGGACAAAATCCGGTGGCGGAGTTCAGTCCGGTCATCACCAAAATGTGTAACCTGTCCGGCATAAATGTTGTTGAGACGAAATCAGAGGGTGCGGCGTCTTTCATGATCGGAACCACAGAATATGCAGTGCCATTGAATAATATGATTGATATTGGGGTCGAGATCATCCGCTTGGAAGCCGAATTGAAACATAAAGAAGGATTCCTGCAAGGGGTGTTGAAGAAGTTGGGCAATGAAAAGTTTGTCAGCAATGCCCCTGCCGCCGTTCTTGAGATGGAACGCAAAAAACAAGCGGATGCCGAAAGTATCATCAACTCGCTGAAAGAGAATATTGCTGCGCTGAGGAAGGGATAAAGCGTTGAAGAAAGTTTTGAAGTTTTGACGAAAGAATTCAAATCTAAATAATATGCTACATAGATTGGTTATATCTACGATTCTCCTCCTTCCGGAAGGAGGAGTACCCGTAGGGGGAGGTGGTAGGTGCAACAAACAGGTATCATAACAAACAAAATAAGTAACCAGAATCTTTATGGAAAAGAAGAAAGATAAAATGAACCTATCTATAACACGAGCTAAACGCAAAGAGCTACGCAACCATAGCACATCCGCAGAAGCAACCTTATGGAGGATACTTAAAGGTAAACAAATTGGCGGATTGAAATTTCGACGTCAGCATAGCGTTGGCTCATATATTCTTGATTTTTATTGCCCTGAAATTCAATTAGCCATAGAATTAGACGGTCAGGTTCATTATACTTTTCAAGCTATGGAATATGACCAGAATCGTACAGACTATATCTTTCAAATAGCAGGTATTACTATCCTTCGTTTTGAGAATAAAGTTGTTTTCTCTTATCCCGAATCAATTAGGGAATCTATATTGGATTACAAGAATAAGAGGTAACTAACTTTTTCTACCTACCACCCCGGCCGTTGGCCACCCCTCCTTCCAGAAGGAGGGGAAGCAGCGAGGCGCTGCACCCAAATTCACGATGCCGCATGAATCACAATTCACGATGCTGCATGAATCACAATTCACGATGCCGTTTGGTAACCTCGTTGCGGCACGTTGCCGCAGGAATTGGCTAATGGTAATCTACAATTCTCAATTCTCCTCCTTCTGGAAGGAGGAGTACCGTGGTAGGCATCATAGAAGAAACCCGTAAGCATAGGGTACCATTGATAAAATAGGAGGGCATTAAGCATAACTCTCTAAAAAATATATAAATCCCGTGATATTTTAACCTTTTCGTATTGGAAAGCCGGGGCGTTGACCATATCTATGGTATCCCCGGCGGATCCTTTAACTCAATGATGGATGCGCTGTATGCAAAACGTGGTATGGTAAAATATATTCAGGTACGGCATGAAGAAGTCGGCGCTATTGCAGCTTCTGTAATATCTTCAACTCGTTGAGAAATTCTTTTGTCTCCGGACTTATCCGGTAACTTTCGCGAGCTTTCTGGATAGACTTGTTGTGGACAAACTTAGAGAAAGCCTTTTGCTCAATGAAAGGTAACGTTTTGTCGTAGAATTTTATAAGTCCCACACTGATAGCCCATGCAATGCCCATATCTACGTAATACTGTCCCTGCGGGACTTCTGATAAATGCTTCAATGCTACATCAATGTATTTTTCATTTATAAAAAAACACATCAGGACGATAACGAAAACACGCTTTGTAAATTCACCTTCATGCTGTTTTAGCGGCAAGAAATGGTTTAACACCTCATCCGGATGCTTCTGAAATACTTTGAATGCAGAGATGACGATATCTACATGCGCCCAATTGTCGAACTTGAGGATTAACGGGTCTAAGTAGCCGAATATGGTTTCCAGAGGCATCTTCTTTAATTGCCCCAATACCAGTCCATAAAGCAGGATATGTTCGTATGTGGTGAATTCCGCGTTTTGCAAGTAATTCTCTGCATCCGGTTTTGATGCTATTTCTTTTGCCAATAGTCTTAGAGCGGGGATACGAATCCCCAATAGTTCATATTTGGTTGATATCAGCTTTTCACTGAAAGTTTTATAGTCGCTTTCAGCCAGTGCGCTAAGTTTTTGGTTTATGACCATTTTTATTTCCCCAATAATTCTTTCAGGAAGTTGTCCAGTTCCTCATCCAGTCCCTTAAGCAATCCCCCATTAACCAGAAGGGTATCATTGTCCATAAGGAGGAGATCGGTGATTGTTTCTTTATCTTCGTCGACCAGAACGAAAGAGAACGGCTGTATGATGGGAAGGTTATCAAAACTTCCGCTTTCTTTCATCCGGTTTAAGATGGAATGTAGGATACGCTCTGTATCTTTGTAAAAGTTAACGCCATCATAAGTCAACCATTCTTCGATGACTGCACACGATAACTCCTCATCATTGTCATCTAATATAAATAGTTCACCCGAATCACTGATGGGTTGCAGATGAATATCCGTAACGACCGTTTGTTCGCAGTCACATAAATATTTATCTATCGCCTTACGGATGGCAGATTCAATTAATGACTGCGACTGTTGACTTAGTTTCATAGTCCTGATTTCTTATTCGTTTCTCAAAAATAATAAAAATATAGTAATCTAACAAATCCGGTTAAAAATCATCGTTAAACCGGTTCATTTGCATCTTGAGCGTTGCAAAATGGCTTCTTCTTTCTTCGAGAATATTCTGGTTATAACGAATACGCGTATAATCGTTGGACGGGCTTACCGTATTCTCATCCTCCGGGATTTTATCGGCAACCCTTGCCAGTTCCAAAGCCCTTTTCCCCCATTCATGCGCTTTCTCCAGATCGTCTTTCAGCTCGTAGTACAGCGATATGTTGGATGCTGTACGCGCTTTCTTTATTCCTTTAGCTTTTTCAAAAAACGTTTCCCAAAGTGCGAACGCTCTATCCCAATGGTTCTCCTGAACGAAGAACGCTGCATCCCGCATTTCCGGTGAGCCGTTGTTGTAGAAGATACGGCTCGTTGTTTTCCAATGTGGGGTCATGTACTTGACCGGAATGGCGCCGGCAAAGTCTGAGGCTTCAGTAATTAATTGTTCGTCCGGAACAATTCTTGTGCGTGCAGCTATTAATGTAGGTTCAAAGTCTTCCCAGTAAATGCTGTCATTACCATTGATCATTACTAAAGGAGAGTCGCGGTTGGCAATATACAAATTTACTTTGGGGCATACCTTTGCATCTACCGCTCCGAGAAATCCCGCGCCGGTCACAGGAAACACTTGTCTTTTTACCTGGGTCTGTATTTCTTCCAGGGATATCAACATGTCGACATCCAGACTTTCTATCAATGCGTTCACGGTTTCCTTGTTCAGAAAAGGTGTTTGTTTGGACGTACCGCTTACTTGCAACGCCGAATCACAAATGATCACCTCGTCAAAGTAGTTTTCCCCGGCTACGGATTTAGCCAATGTTTCCACAGTAATTCCGGGATCGCCGTTTAGTGTATATCTTTCAAGATATCCATTTGTTTTTTCCACTAATATGCTGTCTAAGACAGCATCCTTCGCTATGCGTCCGGGAGTCCCAGCGGCATTGTTAACAATGCCAACCCGTCTGATTTGGGCAGGGAAACTTATATCTGCAGGAACGAGGTAGTCAACAGGAACCACTGTATAGGCTTGGCAGGAGTAAAACACTATGCCAAGGAGCGCCGCGTAAATGAAATTGATTTTCTTCATAATAGTAATTCCAATCGTAAATCATCTTAATTTAACCCCGTCCGTGGCAGTTTTTATACTTCTTTCCACTTCCACAAGGACAAGGATCGTTACGTCCCACTGTTTTCTCCACGCGGATAGGCTCGCGTCTTACTTCGCGGGTATCACGTTGCGCAGCAGCTTGTTGGTTCGGATCATTCAAGTCTTGTTTAACCTCACGGTATTTGCTCATATCCTGGCGTCTTTCGGGGGCGGCCTGGCGTACCTGTCCCGGATCTTGCACCGGAATCTGGCCACGCATCAGGATGGATATCGTTTGGTTGTTTAACTTCTCGACCATGGTATCGAACAGGGTTACCGACTCCAACTTGTAAATCAGCAAGGGGTCTTTCTGCTCATAACTTGCGTTTTGTACGGAATGTTTCAATTCATCCAATTCGCGCAGGTTTTCTTTCCAGCACTCGTCGATCACATGAAGTAAGATCGATTTCTCGAAAGCCTTGACAACCTCTTTACATTCACTGTCATAAGCGGCTTTCAGGTTGCATGAGATATTATATACACGCTTGCCGTCGGTAACAGGGATCATGATGTTTTCGTACATGTGGCCCTGGTTCTCAAAGACTTGTTTGATAACGGGATAAGCCACTTGCGCCAGCTTATCTGTTTTGCGTTTGAAGTTCTCCATAGCCGGTTCGAATGCTTTTTCGGCCAGCTCTTCTTTTTTCATATTGCGAAATTCGTCTTCGGCGAAAGGAACATCCATAGCCAATGTTTGCAGCATGTCGAATTTGCAATCTTCATAATCGTTGTTTTCGATAGCGGCAGCGCATCTGTCCCAGATCATATTGGCGATATCCATACCGATACGTTCGCCGATCAATGCATGGCGGCGTTTGGTATATACCACTGTACGCTGTTTGTTCATTACGTCGTCGTATTCCAGCAAGCGTTTGCGGATGCCGAAGTTGTTTTCTTCCACTTTCTTTTGCGCACGCTCAATGGAGTTTGAGATCATTCTGTGTTCGATCATCTCGCCTTCCTTGAATCCGAGGCGGTCCATAACGCCGGCAATACGGTCGGATGAGAACAGGCGCATCAAATCATCTTCCAGGGATACAAAGAATACAGAAGAGCCCGGATCACCCTGACGACCGGAACGGCCACGTAACTGACGGTCTACACGACGCGATTCATGACGTTCCGTACCGATAATAGCCAACCCCCCCGCAGCTTTTACTTCCTCGCTTAGCTTGATGTCAGTACCACGGCCCGCCATATTGGTAGCAATCGTCACGATACCTTTCATACCTGCCTGAGCAACGATGTCAGCTTCTTTCTGATGCAGCTTCGCATTCAGGACGTTGTGCTCGATCCTGCGCATCGTGAGCATCTTGCTCAGCATTTCGGAGATTTCAACCGAAGTCGTACCTACCAGTACAGGACGTCCTGCAGCAACTAATTGTTCAATCTCCTCGATAACGGCTTTATACTTTTCGCGTTTTGTTTTGTAAACGCGGTCGTTCATGTCTTTACGGGAAATCGGACGGTTGGTCGGAATAACCACAACATCCAGTTTGTAGATGTCCCAGAACTCACCGGCTTCCGTTTCGGCTGTACCGGTCATGCCCGATAACTTGTGATACATACGGAAATAGTTCTGCAAGGTAATCGTAGCGAAAGTCTGCGTGGCCGCTTCCACTTTTACGCGCTCTTTAGCTTCAATGGCCTGGTGCAGGCCATCGGAATAACGGCGGCCTTCCATGATACGTCCGGTTTGCTCGTCTACAATCTTCACCTGTCCTTCGATAACAACATATTCGTCATCTTTCTCGAACATGGTGTAAGCCTTCAGCAGCTGGTTGATGGTATGAACACGTTCCGATTTGATGGCGTAGTTGGTCATCAACGCATCTTTCTTTTCCAGTTTCTGCTCATCGCTCAGGCCGGTTTCTCCTTCAAGTGCGGAAAGTTCGGATGCGATATCAGGCAGTACGAACAACGTCTGGTCTTCAGCGTTACCTGTGATCAGGTCAATACCTTTGTCCGTCAGGTCTACACTGTTTATTTTTTCATCAATCACAAAGAACAACGGGTCTGTAACCTCGTGCATACGCTTGTTATTCTGTTCCATGTAGATTTCCTCGGTTTTCAGCATACCGGCCTTGACGCCCTGTTCACTGAGGAACTTGATAAGCGCTTTGTTTTTAGGCAACGCTTTGTGGCTGCGGTATAATGCAAGGAAACCTTCTTCCTGCACTTTCCTGTCATCAGAAGCGATCAGGCGTTTGGCTTCCGTGAGATATTTGGTAGCTAACCCCTTTTGTACGTCAACCAATCTTTCTACCAGAGGACGGAGCTGCTCAAACAACTGGTCTTCCCCTTTAGGCACAGGACCGGAGATGATCAGCGGAGTACGGGCGTCGTCAATCAATACCGAGTCGACCTCATCGACAATGGCGTAATTGTGTTGGCGCTGCACCAGATCCTTCGGACTGATTGCCATATTATCGCGCAGATAGTCAAAACCGAACTCATTGTTCGTACCGAAAGTAATGTCGGCCAGATAAGCCTGACGGCGCTGGTCGGAGTTCGGTTGATATTTGTCAATACAATCCACACTTAATCCGTGGAACATATAAAGCGGCCCCATCCATTCGGAGTCACGTTTCGACAGGTAGTCGTTCACCGTGACAACATGCACGCCGTTACCCGTCAATGCATTCAGGAAGACCGGCAGTGTGGCAACGAGCGTCTTTCCCTCTCCTGTGGCCATTTCGGATATCTTTCCCTTGTGAAGGACCACTCCACCGAAAAGTTGTACGTCGTAATGTATCATGTTCCAGGTAATTTCAGCGCCTCCGGCCATCCAGCGGTTCTGATAAATCGCCTTATCTCCTTCGATGCGTACAAAATCCCTGGTAGCCGCCAGCGTGCGATCAAAACCGGTCGCTGTGACTACAGTCTCTTCGTTCTCGGTAAAACGCCTGGCGGTTTCTTTTACGATGGAAAAAGCGGCAGGCAATACTTCATCCAGCGCTTTTTCGTATATATCCAATATTTCTTTTTCCAGTTTGTCTATCTGTGCAAATACGCCTTCGCGGTTTTCAATCTCAATGCTTTCTATACTCGCTTTCAGCTCTTCAATTTTTGCATATTCCGCCGAAACGGAATGACGGATATAAGCCTTTAACTCTTCGGTTCTGGCGCGCAGGGCATCATTGTCCAGCTTTTCGATTTCCGGGTAAACGGCTTTGATCTTATCCACCCAAGGCTGGGTCTCTTTCATATCTCTTGTTGCTTTATTCCCAACAAGCTTACTTATGAATTCATTAAATCCCATTGTTATCTTATATATTATTATTCAATTATTCAATTTTCAATTTAGGAACTGTGCATGCATTCGGCGCGCGTATTCTCATGAAGTGCGCCAGGGTCGGCGCTATGTGGTCAACAGTTATGGGCGCATGAATGATTTCCGGTTTTATTGAATGGCCCAGAAAGATCAAAGGTATAGGGGCGGGGGCATAACGTACGACAGGGCTTTCCTGTGAACGCTCATTAACAATGGCCCATCCGGGCAATACGCTGATCACCAGGTCGCCGGAACGGTTACGGTTAAACGCATTTCTTTTTTTCTGGATGCCGGGACTCCATGCTCCCAACAAAAAGCGGTTTGTGGAGAATACCTCATCGACGCCGCTGAATTGAATAAGAAACTCGGTCGATTTGGTTTGCACCTCGGCAAGGCTCAACTGTTTCTCTTCAATCAATTTATGATTCAGGTATATCTGAAGGTCGTAATACCCTTCGACATAATGTCCTTCACCGTATAATGCCATGAGGTACATGTTCAGCAGGGCGGCGCAACGATTTAGGTGGAACTCGCCTCCGGGTATGCGGAACCGTCCCAAGTCCGCTCCTTCAGGATGGGTGTATCCGGTTGAAGTGATAAAGAATATAACATTCTGGAGCCCTACTTTCCTGTTGATCGCTTCCAGCAGGTTAGCCACACTCCTGTCTAACCGGGCGTACGTATCCTGAATCTCCAATGAGCCCTCCTGAATGTTTAGCTGGTGGTAATTACCTGCGTAGAAAGTAACAGAAAGGAAGTCAGGAATCTCATCCTCTCCAATGGTGGTATTCTTCAGCAACTCATTCACCATCAGATTTACTTCGTCATTGACGAAGGGACTGTTGAGCAACCTTTTGAATTTATATTGTTTGGCGTCGGCGAATTTATGCCTGAACGTTTCATTGAAACGCTCAATCGTCATGTTTTTGTAGGAACCCTCAGGTTGTAATGGCGTCCAGACCATTGTCTCGATACGGGAGTCTGCGGCGTTGCCGTCGTTGTATTGATTCGCCCACCAGGGAAATTCGCTGTAGTAGGTCGTACCGGCCCATTTACCGGTCATGTCATTGATCCAGAAAGCGCCGTTGCCGGCGTGTCCCGCACAGAGAACAGCAGCATCCCGGAAAGGGGCGACGGCGTAAACCTGTCCTTTGCCGAGGGTGGCGATCTTCAACTCATCACTGATCGTGGAGGTCAGCAATTGCGCAGGCGAAGAACAGTCGTTCGTATAAAAACCGATGAAACCGGGGTCATCTACGCACGAAATGATCCGGAGGGTGGAAATGTCCAACCTGTCGTTCGACAGAATGCCGTTAAGGGAGGGAGTGGTTCCCGTGTACAGGGCGGCTATGGCCGACGAACGGTCAGGCCCGGAAAAGGTGTACTCCGCGTTCAGGAATACTTTTCCTTCTTTCCATAAACGTTTAAATCCTTTTTCGCCATACAGGGATGAGAACGCTTCCATATAATCCGTACGCAACTGGTCAATCGTCAACCCGACAACCATCCTTGGAACGGGAGGAAGCGACTGCGCCTGCAACCCGGTCAGGGTCAGTGCGGTTAGCATGGAAGTCAGTAAAGGGCCTTTCATTTATCTCTTTTTATAGGTCAGTACAAGGTTGCTTGCCGATCGTATCAACAAACAGAGTGTCAAAGGTAATACAGCTAAATCGAAATGTTGCGGATTTACAGGCCAAATCAGAACAAAAAGTGTTAAAACCGCCGTATTCATCAGGTGATAGTAGCTTTTTCTTCCTTTTGCTTCCTTGCGTAGGAACAAGGGAAGCAGTAAAAGATGCAAGGGGTGGAAAACAAAAATCAGATAATTCGGGCAGACGGCCGGATGTTCTGAAAAGCAGGACAGAAAGGCGATGACACATCCTGCCAAACCTGCAAATGCAAATAAAAACAGGTCGATTCCCCAGAACGGTTTCTTTTTCCGTATGCCATAGATCGTGGCGGAAACGACCAAGATGAAGAGTAAAAGCGCCGAACGCACAGGCGTCAACCGAAAACCTTCCTTTTTTTCAATTCCTCCTCCGGAAACAATCTCTGTTGTACGGCTTACCAGCGCCCGCTCTTTATTCTCAGTATCTATAATGACTGCGTTTGTAAATGCATCCATCAGATAGAGGGGGGCGAACATTTCTTCCCGGTAACTGATTGGACGGTCGGCTCCGGCGCCAAGGCAGAAATCCATTCCAAACCGGTTCCACTCATATCCTCTTGACGACCGGCATATAATGTCCCGGAAAGTCTGCCGGTTATCGACGGACGAATAAACCACCTGTCCGTTCAGACTCTCTTCTATCTTATCCCGTGGACGTGTGGCGCAGTTGTCAAAAAAGAAATTATACCGGTATTCCCTGTTCTCCGGCAGATAATTGACCTGTAATAATTGGAAAAGTTTTTCTTTTTCCCCTGCCGTCAAATTGAGGGTTTGTTGCCACACGGTCCGGTTCCGGTAAACATATTCCATTTCGAAATGCGGGTAATCGACCACTCCAAGCATATAATCGGTCTCACCCTTTACAAAACGATAAATAAAGTCCGGTGTGTCAAAACTGAACAGGCCATAGTTGAAAACAAGATCGATTCCCCGGGATGGATTCTCATAACGGATGGCCGTATGGCCGAAAAGGGAATAAATTTCCTCACCCGGAGCGCAAGTGAGTAAACTTATACGAACGGAATCCGGATCTGCGGCCGCCGGTTGCGATTGCAAGTCGTTATGTCCTATGGTTAAGAGAAACAGGACAAGGGCGTACCGGATCACATCTCTTATGCAAGTCTTTTGAAACATGAATGCAAATATAGACGAAATTTCCCGAATTACATATAGACGGATAAAAATGTGGGAGTATCCAATGCATCCATTTTGTATTCCGCTCGTGTATGCTCAACTTCCGATTATTGTTTTGTTATGCGTGTGAATCAACCATTCAAATCTGTTCAGGAACTACTGACACTTTCTTCCCGTCCCATAACTCAACGCAATAATCTCATAACTCGACGTAATAATTTCATAACTCAACGTAATAATTTCATATCCCGTTGAGTTATGGATATTGTGTGAGGAAATGAAAAGAAATACTTGTGCATGGATAAACACACAGTATGTAACACTCCCTGAAAAAAACAAAAACCATCATCAGTCGGTACGGGGATTATATCACTGAATAGAAAGTAAAAAGAAGGTTCGGCAGGGATATTAAGCCTGTTTGTTTGTAAACGAACAAAATAAATGGTATAATTGCATCAGAAAAAAAGCGAGGTGGCTTTTCGTACGAAACCGGACTTTCGTCTCGTCAGATCAAAGAGAAAAAAATGATAAAAGCAGAAACAAGAAAGTTGATGATTGCTGTTTTTTTGCTGTCGCTGTTCATCGGTTATCAGGCAAATATCACTTTCTTTGTTCATACGCACGTCGTTAACGGGCAAATGATCACCCATTCACATCTTTATCGGGGAACGCCTGATAATCCGGGACATGGGCATACCACCGCACAAATTCAGACCATTGCAGATATTTCTCTCTTATTGACGACCGGCATATTTATTGCCGTGCTCTCTCATTTCCTTTCCGGAAAGAGAACCGTCCGCAACCTTTCGGTTCAATACGCCTGTGGGCAACGTCATCCGCGTCCTTACAGCCTCCGCGCTCCTCCCGCTCGTTAAACAGGATACTTACACAGGGCTATTTATGTCAGTCCGCATGGTATTTGCATATTTATTGTGCAAGTTTACCCGTATTCTTTCTATTTAACGATAAAAAAACATGTTATCAGATGAAATCAATTCATATCGGAATACTGTTGTTATTCCCTCTCTTGTCGTGGGCGTCCGGCAATCAGAAAAACGACGCCAACATAAACGGTCACGTCATTGATGCAAAAACAAAAGAGCATCTCCCATACGTAGCCATTGCCCTGAAAGGAACAACGATCGGCATCACGACAGATGCTACCGGACATTATTTTCTGAAAGACCTGCCTGTCGGCGAATTTACGCTGGCAGCTTCCTACGTGGGGTACAAAACCGTAGAAAAAAAGATAAAAATAGAAGCGCAGAAAACGTTGGAAGTAAACTTTGAACTCGAAGAAGAGCACCTGTCGCTCAGCGAAGTAGTTGTTTCGGCAACCCGCAACGAAACGAAGAAACAGGAAGCCGGAATTATCGTTAACGTATTGTCGGCCAAGCTGTTTGAAACCGTTTCCAGCGCGAATCTGGCGGAATCCGTATGCTTCCAGCCCGGACTGCGCGTAGAAAACAACTGCGGCAATTGCGGTACGACCCAACTTCGTATTAACGGACTGGAAGGACAATACTCGCAGGTTTTAATCGACAGTCGCCCGATATTCAGCTCGCTGGCTGCCGTGTACGGGTTGGAGCAACTGCCTGTTGCCATGGTTGAACGAATTGAAGTTGTCCGCGGCGGCGGTTCCGCCCTGTTCGGCTCCAGCGCTATCGGAGGAGTAGTGAACATCATCACCAAAGAGCCGCTCAGAAATTCGGTAACGCTTTCCAATTCAACTACTATTTTCAACGACGGAACAGCAGATATGAACACATCCGTCAACGGTTCGTTCGTTTCCGACGACCACAAAACCGGCGTGTATCTTTTCGGCATGATAAAAGACCGCAATCCTTACGACCGCAACAGCGACGGTTTTTCGGACATCCCGGAAATAAATTCGGAAACGCTTGGATTCAGAGGATATTACCGGACAGGAACGTATTCAAAACTGACGGCGGAATATCATCATATTCACGAAATACGACGGGGTGGGAATAATTTCGGCAATCCGCCGCACGAAGCCGATATTGCCGAGTATCTGCATCACAAAATCAACGGCGGCGGAGTCAAATTCGACCTTTTCTCTCCGGATTACAAACACCGGCTGGCGGTTTACGCATCAGCTCAGAGCATCAGGCGCAACAGCTATTTCGCAGCGGAAAGGAATACAAACAATTATGGAAACACAGGCGATAAAACCTTTGTCGGCGGAGTGCAGTACACTCGTTCCTTCGGGTGCTTGTGGCTTATGCCTGCCGAGTTGACAGGGGGAGTTGAATATACTTACAATGAGCTGAACGATGTATATGCCACCCTGAACCGCAACCTGAAGCAAACCACCGGCATTACCGGAGGTTATCTTCAAAACGAATGGAAAACCCGGCAATGGGGATTCCTTTTCGGCGCGCGGCTCGACAAACACAAGCTGATGGACAAGCCCGTATTCAGTCCGCGGGGAACGTTGCGTTACAACCTGAGCGACAATGTGAATTTCCGGGCGAGCTATTCAAGCGGTTATCGCGCTCCGCAGACTTACAACGAAGATTTACATATCGCAGCGGTCGGAGGATCGCTTGGATTAATTGAGCTTGCTCCGGGCCTGAAACCGGAATATTCGCACAGCGTCAGCACTTCGGCGGATTTGTACCGCAACGTTGGAAAACTGCAAACCAATCTGCTCATCGAGGGCTTTTATACCACCTTAAACGACGTATTTACCCTCGGAAAAACGGGTGAGGACAACCTGGGAAACCTGATCTATACCCGTCATAACGGTTCGGGAGCAACCGTCAAAGGCGTAAACATTGAATTTAAAATGGCCTCCCCGGGAATTTTTGACTGGCAGATGGGCTATACTTACCAGCAAAGCCGCTACAAAAAACCGGAACAATGGTCGGAGCAGCTCGCGCCGCAGCAAAAAATGTTCCGTGCGCCCGACAGCTACGGTTATTTTACGTCCAACATCAATATATCGCACGATTGGAAAACGTCGGTTTTCGGAAATTATACCGGTTCGATGCTCGTACGGCACACTTCCGACGATTTGGATATGGAGAAGAACACACCCGGTTTCTTCGACATGGGCGTGAAATTATCTTATCATTTCCATTTGGGCAAGGCTTCGGAATTTGAAATCAACGGAGGCGTGAAGAATGTTTTCGACAACTTCCAGAAAGATTTGGATTACGGGCAGATGAAGGATGCCGCGTACACTTACGGACCAACTCTTCCGCGAATGTTTTTTGTAGGAATGAAGATTTCCATGTAATCAATCATAAGAAACAAGGTTTCCCCGGAGAAAGAAGGTGAAAGCAAAGAAATGTTACAGGTACGCAGCTAAACACAGATGACGCAGATTGACATAGATATTTAATTGGGAAATCTGCGTCAATCTGCGTTAATCTGCGTTTAGCCGTGTGCCGTGGGTTTCTTACGGATTCTGGTCGGCAGTGGTGATATTGGGATTACCCTCCAACTCCTTGACAGGAATCTGTAATATACGTATCGCATGGCGCCATGGCAATACAATGTCGCCACTTCCGGAATGGTTATTTCCCACGGGATGATTGGTTCCGGCATAGTTGCGGTCGATGGATTTCTCCAACCGGTTGAACTCGAAAGCCGATTGACCTTCGCCCCACAGCTCAAAGCGTTTGTGGATGAAAATCTGGTCGATAAGCCCGTCTGCATCAGACGCCCACGTGTAGTTATGCGTTCCGTTCTTCGCACGGGCGTTCGAGATGACATCAAGGGTGGCTTGCGCAGCGGAGACACCTGCACTACTGCGAGCCTGTGCTTCGGCCTTTATATAATAAGCCTCGGCGGAGCGCAGGTATACCAAGTCTTCCAGGAACGACGTTCCGGAGGCGCCAATGAACTTGAGCTGCAGGTAGGGCACTGTCTTGCCGTCTTTACCCACTACACCGGTTGCGTCAGCAAAAAGTTCCTTGCGGACGTCGTTCGCATCAATGTTGTCATACAGTCGCCTGTCGATACTTTTGTACCTGCCCAGCGCCCCGCCATACCCTTCACCAAAGGGATCCATGTTTGAGAAGAACGAAGCATAGAAGGTGGTGTTCTCAGCGGTGACATCCACGCCCCAAAGCCACTCTACGTTGGAGATGTCACGAAACACACTGTCGTCGTAGCCGGCGGCGGGCGTCAGTTGGGCGACGTCCACTACGGCCGAGGCGTAGGTCAGCGCCTTGTCGTATCGACCGGCATAGAGGTTGGCGCGTGCGGCAAGCAATTGCGCCGACGTTTGCGAGATGCGTCCCTTGCCGCCTTCGTAACCGGCCAGCAACGGGATGGCTCTGTCATAGTCAGACAGGATGAGGTCGTATACGTCGGACACCTTCCCGCGGCTCCCGCCCTCAAGCGCCGCAGCTGTATAAACAGGCACGCCGGGCAGGTCCTTAATATGGTCCCACTCGCCCCCCGTTTGGAACAGGTTGATGAGCTGGAAATAGTGAAAAGCGCGCAAGGCCAGCGCTTCGCCCTTGAGGTGGCGTTGAGCCTCGGTAAGATCGGCTTCGTCGAGCCCGTCCAGCGCTATCAGGATCGTATTCAGGTCGCGGATGTTGGCATAGTTGTATTGCCATTGGCGTCCGGGACGGGGGGTATTGGCCAGGCGTTCCTCGAACCAGTATATACTGGCAAACCAGCGCACCGGATTGTAATAGGCAATGTCTTCGGCCGAAAAGTCGACAGAGAGGTCGAGCGACTTCTGTCCGAAATCGTCGTGCTGGGACAAGTAGAATGCATATTGTATGGCGCGTGAATAAATTCCCTGTACGATGGCATCCGGCGTCTGTTCGAGTACGGTGGCCACATCTTCGGCACTTACGTATTTGCTGTCTTCCGGCTCCAGAAAATCGGAGCAGGCTGTCGCCAGCAGAGCAAACAGTAACAGAATAGCTGTTTTTATATTATTTGTCTTCATATTGTTTCCGTAATTTTAGAATGTTACATTGATACCAAAAGAAATGGCGCGGATGGGCGAATAGTTGAATCCGCTTGATCCGTAATCGTATTGGCGCGGGTCGAGTCCCTGTCTTGCCGAAAGCAGGAAGAGATTGCTGCCTGTGCCGTAGAGGCGTACGCTTTGCAACTTGGCCTTGCCGGTCAGCGAGCGCGGCAGCGTGTAGCCCAGCGTTACGTTCGCAAGGCTCAGATAGGAGGCCGGGGTGAGAAAGAAGTCGGAGGTTCCGTTTGCATTCACGTTACCCAGCACTAATCGCGGAATATCGGTATTCGTGTTCTCGGACGTCCAGGCATTCAGGATGTCTTTGTGAATGCCCTTTCCCGCCTCGTTTGTTTGCAGCAGGGAGGCATATACCGAATCGTAGACCTTGCCGCCCAACTGGTAACTCAGTACGGCGGAGAAATCAAACCCATTCCATTTAAGGTCGGTGGTGAACCCTCCCGTGAAATCGGGAATGGCCGAACCCGCCTTACGGCGGCTCTCCGGCGTGTAGGCGTTGGAAGCGACGGTAGTGGTTTCCTTGAAGGTACCGTCGGTGTTATACACATTCCATGTGGCATTTCCGGCATCGTCAATGCCGGCAAACTCAGGCAGGTAGATGTCATAGATAGATCCGCCTTCGACCAGTTTGGTATAACCGCTCGAGAAAATACCGTCTTTGCGGTTTTCTTCAGGCAGTTGGAGCACTTTGTTTTTTACGTGCGCCAGGTTCAGCCCTACGTTCCACACGAGGTCGCGGGTCTTTACCACATCGGCGTCTGCCGTCAGTTCAAAACCTGCATTGCTTAACTTTCCGATGTTGACAGGGATTGATGTAAGACCGGTTGACAGCGGTAGCGGTTTGGAAAACAGCAGGTCGCTGGTCTGCTTGTAGAAATATTCCAGCCCGAAGTTGAGGCGGTCGAAGAAACGAGCTTCGATACCCACGTTGAAATTGAGGCTCTTTTCCCAAGTGATGTCTTTGTTACCCACCAGCGCCTGTTTGATGGAAACACCACCGTTGTTGTTGGTCACTGTATATTGATCGGAATAAGGGCGGTACAATTCAAATTCAATGCCACTAATCTTATTCTGCAGCCGGTCGTTGCCTTGCGAACCGATGCTTCCTTTCAGCTTCAGGTCGTTGATGGCCGTGATGTCGCGCAAGAAATCTTCCTCGCTGATACGCCACGACAGCCCCAGCGAGCCGAAGTTCCCCCAACGGTTGTCGGGATGGAAACGGCTGGAGCCGTCACGGCGGTAGCTGGCGCTCAGGTAGTACTTGTCGTTATACGTCAGGTTCACACGTGCCAGATAACCCGTAACACTATACCGTTGTTTGTAGGAGGTCAGTTCGCTATACACAACGGCATTGCCCAGCTCCGGAACATCATGCAACGCCAGTCCCGTCTTGAATCCGAACAGATATTGATATTCCTTGCGGTAATTCTCGGTACCCAGCAACGCGTCTACCGCCCATTTGTCGAACGTTTTGTTATAAGTCAGGAACGCCGACGCCGTGTACGAAAACCATTTTTGGTTCTCCTTCTCCACATCGCCTCTTCCGGCCGCGTCGCCATAGAGCGGAGTTCTCAGGTAGGAGCCGCTCTTATAGGTTGTGTTCACGTCCAGCGAGCCGCGCAGCTTCAACCCCTCATAAAGGGATGCCTCCAGGAACGCCGAGCCGGTAACATTGTCTAATGTAATATCGTTCACATCATATTCCAGCACACCCGCAGGGTTCAGCGGCGACCCGTACGGACGGGAATACCCCTCGGCGTTACCGTAATCATAGCGGTCATTTCCGTCTTTATCCTTCAGGATAGCACCGGTGACAGGGTCGTGCAGATGCACCGGATAGATCGTTCCAATGCTCCGTACCCACTGGAAATAGTTAATATAGTTTGCGCCCGCCGTCGTAGGATAGTTCTGGGTACTGCGCGTATACGCCAGCGAGGTTCCGAATTTCGCGTAAGAGGTCAGTTGCCTTTCATAACGCAGGCGGCTGCTGTAGCGTTCAAATCCGGAGGACTTTGCATAAGAATTGTCGTCTAAGTAGCCCAATCCCGCATAAAAAGACTCTTTCTCATTTCCGCCGCTCACTCCAAAGTTATATTCTTGCCTCAAAGCGATGGCGAAGAGTGCATCCTCCCACGTGTCGCGGTAGAGCAGCTTCGCATTGGGATTCAACTTTCCGTTCCCGTCAATCAGTTGCGACCAGGACACGTTGTAATTGTTGTAGTTTCCCAGCTTGCCGGCAAGCGAGTTCGAGGTCGTGCCTGCCAGTATAGCAACAGCCTCCGCGTGCGTATGATTATTCTCCGTGTTCGGGTTCACGGTACCCGTCAGGAAATTATATTGCGCTTTCCACGTTTGCTCGTAGTAGGTGGCCGGGGCTTTGATCACGTCATAATCGGGCACTGCACGGTCATTGAATCCCCAACGCGCATCCAACGTAATATTGAGTTTCCCCTGTTTTCCATTTTTGGTCGTGATTAATATCACGCCGTTCGCACCGCGCGCGCCATACAGCGAGTTGGCCGCCGCATCTTTCAAAACCGTGAGGCTCTCAATGTCGGCAGGATTCAACGTGCTGATGGGGCCGTCGTAAGAGGCGCCGTCCACAATATATAAAGGTTCCTTTCCGGCATTGATGGAGCCGATACCCCGGATACGCAACGTCGGATTCTCTCCCGGCTGTCCGGTAGACGAGACGATTTGCACACC
The DNA here is from genome assembly GCA_031258135.1 of Mediterranea sp. (in: CFB group bacteria). Classification (GTDB taxonomy): domain Bacteria; phylum Bacteroidota; class Bacteroidia; order Bacteroidales; family Bacteroidaceae; genus Bacteroides. The sequence goes on along the minus strand of JAIRNG010000082.1, from coordinate 3,336 downwards.
GGGCGCCCGCCCGTCCAGAGCCGTGGTGACCGTAGGCGATTGAATTTGTTTGATGGCGCTGCTGCTCACCACCGACGCCGAGCCGGTAAATGACTTCTTGGTAGAAGTACCGTATGCAACAACAATCACCTCGTCCAAGCTCTCCGCGCCCGACCGTAAAGAAACATTATATTCAGCCCTCAGCGGAAGCTCTTGTGTGATCAACCCAATATAAGAGAATACAATGGTCTGTGTTGATTGAGGTACATTTAGTCTGAACTTCCCATCAACGTCCGTTATCGTTCCGATGGTTGTTCCTTTGGCTACAACAGATGCGCCGACAACCGGCTGACCATCATCTTCAGATAAGACAATACCGGATACCGGCCTCGTCTGGACTTGCCCATAAAGTGAGAATGAGCACACAAGAATCGTTAAAAAAGCTACAATAAGCCTTTTTTCTACCGGAAACAATGATGCGTTTCCAAATAATGTTCGTACTTTTATCATATTCTAATTCATTTTAGATTATTACTTAGTGCTCCTGATCCGTCTGCAAATGGTAGGGAGCACTATTTATAATAATTAGTGAGTAAAACGATGTTATTCTTTAGACAAAGGAAGAATCTATCTTTCCGTATTTTATAAACGTGATTGAAAATAGATTCAACAGGATAACCTGCCTGGAGCGTTTCGGGTAGGAAATATCACATGCACATTCGCATGCAACAAGAAGGGGTAATAACTGAAGCGGTAAAATAACAAAATAAATTCTTCGCGGCTATACTCTGAGCGTGTAGCCTTCGTTTCTTTCTGATTACTAATAACTGTTTCATAAATTCTGTTTATATTAAATAATTTAATGGAACAAAGGTATGTACTGCATTTGTAACCCGCAATACCACCTTTATGGTATTTATGGCGTTTTATGGCATTATGGATCGTTCCCACAGAGTGATTGGGAAACTCGTAAAAATCGGCCACGGGAGAAACTGCTACAAGGGGTAGATCAGATAAAATATTTTTCAATCCAAAAGTCTCTTGAGGCTTTTCCCCGCTTCGTATTTCAACTGTTCATTACCGGCAGAAACAATGATTCTTTGCAAACCCTCAATAACGTCTGCTTTCCGGCAGGAATAAACATACCAGCCCAGCGCTTCAACCGCCTGAACCCTTAAACCTGTGTCGCACGAAGGATCAGCTGCAAACGCCAGTAACGAATCTATGGCATAAACCACAGGGAAATTCCGGTAACGGCTGATGCTCGATTGTTTCTTTTTAAGTGTGGAAACGGTATCCATAACGGTTTCCATTTCCTCATTCATCGACTTGGTTGCTTGATCGACTCCTTTCAGCATATCATCGACTTTCTCTGCGGGGAAGTAAGGATGTTCGGTAGCCTGTATATTTATTTCCTGTTTCAACAAGCCGGCCGGCAAGAAATAAAATCCATTTTGTTGTTTGAAGCGGACCCGCTCGGAAGTATAATCCGTAAAAAGACTTCTCACAAAAGCGGGAATCAGCTTATCAGATCCGTTCTTGGCAATATACTCGATAGCAAAGCGACGAACCAGCTCATAACTGTCGCTTATGGCTGCATCCAACATCCGGATCGTATTGGAATCGTTTATCAAAACGGATAAGCGTACAGCTTCCAAACGTACAACAGCACTCGGAGAAGCAAAATATGTGTTCCGCAACAAATCGGATAATTTGTCATAGTGGATATTATACAATACCCGCAAGGCCATCGCCCGGACATCGACATGAGGATGGCCGGTCAGTTTTAGCCAATAGTTTTTGTCCTTGGCATATATAGTAAGCGCTTCGTTTATATCAAAGGTTACGGTTGAATGGTTGGTAAAACGGTAAGTCGGATCGCCAATCAGATGCGTTTCCAGAAAATGCACTTGCTTGCCCCATAAACCGACACGAAGCCCGGCATTCAATAATCCTAAAAACTCATCGGGCCATTTGTCCTGAATAGCATTAACCGTATTCCCTTGTACAATAACGGTTTTTCCATCATTGAAAATATAAGCGCCTGCAATATACTCATCTTCGTAAAACGAACCGTTATAACAAGCGTCGAACATCACAAAACGGGCGTTGGGCTTTATTTTCAACACATCGTCTACATATATGTCCAGATTCAGGTTATAGAGAGAATCGGCTTCTCTCTTTTCCGGGTCAAACGCATCTTCGCACCACGAGCGAGGTACGTCCAGGTATTTTTGATAGGATTCAACAGCCTCTTCCCTGCTCTTTCCTCTTTTAACTGCCGACCGGATCTTACTACGCAGATACAATTTGATATTTTCCACCGAAGTTTGCGGATCACTTGCGTTCTTATAGCCGTTGATATATTGCATGTCATTTGATCCGTGGTGGTGAAACAGCATAATATCCAACTCCGGACGCTGCACTTCGGTCAGCCAGACAGATTTCATGGGCCAGGAAGTTTCAAAATCCATGAAACGCACCCAGTTTCCGGCATTAAACAGTTCGGGAAATTGTTCTTTGAGGGCGATTTGTTCGCTCGACCAAGCCACTTTCGATTCGGAATTGTAGCCATGTCCCCGTGCCATCGTCAAATTATCGATCGTGTTGGGTACAGTCGACCGTTCGGCAACTACTTTTTTCAGGTATGCCGCTAATTGCACATATTTGTCTGCACGTTCAATCGGCTTAATACGCGCGGAGTAAATATCCGAGCAAATAGACTGCTTCGAATCGGCCCGAAGCGAATAGTAATACATGAACGTTTTGACGCTGTCTTGTTTAATAAAGTCAAATTTCAACCCAAAATCGTCGTAAAACCGGTCGGAAGCGACACTTGATTCTTGCCAGTTACGCGATTGATTCATCTTGAATGCCGAAGTCAAGTGTTGGGCATCGCGAATCATGGGAATGGGGATATCACCAATCAGGACTACTCCTTCCAACGGAGATTTTCTGTCGCTATGCAAACGGATTAATAGTTCACGTATGGCATCGGGTGATTTCCAATTATCGGAAATAATATAAGTTCCAAGCCGGTCTTTCTCAATGATATCACGGTAAGCATAAACTGCGTCGCGGGCCTTATCCAAACTGGTTTCATCAATGACGATAGCAAATGTAGTCTTACTTTTAACGGTAGGGGTAATGATTTTTTGCGCCAGCAGAATATCCGATAATAGTATAAACGAAACGACAACAAGAAAAAACTTTTTATTCATAGTTAAATGTTATTTTATAAGTAACTTTTCATAATTAAGCAGCACTATGCGCATAGTTAATTTTCACCCCTTTCCCTATTGCCGCCAACGCTCTGTTGGTTGCGTAGAAGAGCGTATCAGCACAGGCATAGTCCTG
>JAIRNG010000069.1 GCA_031258135.1 Mediterranea sp. (in: CFB group bacteria) | reverse complement strand
GGGCGCCTTTTTCCCGCTGTACCAGTCCGTAACCTTTCATCCCGTCCGACCCCTTGCCGTAATACCAGGCGTCAGTGGTCGGCTCTCCCCAATGATAGGCTTCCAGACCTGCGGGTTTATACCGGTCGACAGTCCAGAAACCCGGAATAACCTGAGGCTGATAACCCGCCGGGAAATTCCTGAAATCCGTATAGTAAGTACGATTAGAATCGAAATCCCCCTTCCCGACAGGAACAGCCGTTATGGCAGATACACGCTCTCCCGGATGACAACGCAAATGCTTCGGCGCTACTTCCGCCTTAATATAATAGCCCAAATCGGCATCCGACAACCCATACGTATACTCGGGCTGATCCAAACGCGAAACAAGAACGGGTATACATACATCTCCCTTTGTTTCCGGACAACGATACCAGGTGACGACCGATTGATCCTCGCGTCCTTCCAGGTCAAGCTCATAATCCACTCTAAGTTTTCCTTTTTCCTGCGTGACTATCCGGGGCAAAGAAATAAACCTGGGAGCATCCAGAAATTCAGGGGCGACAGTTAATGCGGAAGCCGACGATAACCCGATCGGAGTTACGGCATTTACTATGACCCGCCTCGTTTCTTCCCCGTCGTTGACACCCTCCGCTTCACAGCTATCCGCATCATGACCCTTTAAGCGCACAACCTGCCGGTCTTCCGGCCGAACAGACCAGCAGACGTTTTCTACGTCATACGCATAGTTCCCAAAACGTTTAACCGCAGCATGAAGGGTGACTGAGTTTACTCCCGACTCTATGGATGCCGATGAAGGCGAAATCCTGAGATAAGTCGGAATACGGGTCAGCGCCTTACCGGTTTGTTTCTCCATACGCAAAATCTTATCCTTTACGCCCATGGGGTCCCAATCGTCATCACCCCGCAACAGGTTATACGTATTGTAAATGACTTCACCGTTATATTCCAACCGGTAGGCGTTCAGAATGGGCTTATCCGTCATATCAATGGTGACTTCCGGTTTGCCGGTATTGATAAACACAGGCGATCCGTTCAATGATACATTATATTGATAACAGCGTAAATCGTCCACAGGGTCTTGCGTCCAGCCCAGATAAAGAGGTTCTGAAGAGTTCGTAAAACGGCTATCGACTATAGTTACGGGACTACTCGCCTTGGTAAGATATTGCTTCTGTTTTGTCCGCACATCAAAGTCACAATTCAGAAAGACCGCCCCGGTGCCCTGCGTATGATGGAATGGCTTTGAACTGAAGAAAGTAAACCGGCTGTTCAGATAAACGCCGGTTCCACAAAGCGCATCATCCGTACTTTCAAAATAACAGTTATCAAACAGCGCACGCTTCGCCCCTGCAAACGGGCACAGATTCAACCGGCTGATAAAACGCGTATTACGCGCCAGAACCTTATCGCTGTTACAAATAATAAGCTGAGCCTGTGTGACCGTTGAAGAACGCCTGGAACGATTCAACTCCGGCAATAACGGAAATTCAAGGTCAACATTACAGTAGTTCCCGAAAGTGATGTTTTCCGAACGGATACCATCCCCATCAAAATAAAACAGGGTAAAGTTACCAACCGCTCCCTGTGTCTGACCACGTCGACCGGCCAGAACAACATTCACAGGATCGTCGGTCAATCCATAAAACTTCAGCCAATTGCATTTCACCACCTGTCCGTAAGGAACCGCACCTGTTACAGGCTCACGGACAGCCGGATCATCCGGATCGTCTATCCAATAGACATAAGGAGCTATATATAAAGTCATCGGAGAGGATTCGGAACCCTCTTTCAACTGTTTTAAGGCTTCGTTCAGGTTATTGAACACAAAGGGATAGTTGGCGGCATCCGCATCGGAAAGACGGCCATCCACAAAAAAAGCCGTTTCGTTCAATGCAATCCTCTCTCCCTTATAACGAATATGATCACCGCGGAAATCTATCGGATTGGCTTTGTCCAGCGGCTCATAAGCAATATGTCTCTGAGCGGATAAATGCAGAGAAGATAACAATGCGAACAAAAAAGCAAGGAGTATATTCTTCTTCATACTTCCAACAAATTACAAAGTCAATTATCCTTTCACCGGTTACTCCAATCCTTAAAGATATTTTCAACGGTATACGTACGCACCTCCTTATCCGTCAGTTGCTTGCTCCATTTCACTCTCTCCGATGGGTTGGCGCCCGGGCCTTTACTCGCATACTCGGAATAACGGGCTGTTTTTTCATTCTCCGCCTTTCCCCAGTTATGCCAACCTGCCGGAACAATATGATCACCCATTTCACAGTTCAGGAAAGCGGTTGCACCGTATGGACGCCACGGACGACCCAGATAGACTTTATCAACATCCGGCGCGGCAGTAAGTCTGCAATTCTTGAAAACATATCCGAACTCAACATGTTCAGGAGTTGAGGCTGCCGTTATGTATGAGTTGCGTTTACTATGAATCACACAATTCTCAAAGAGTGCGGTTGAAGGGCCGAAAATAAAATCGGTAGTTCCTTCGATATAACAATCCGTAAACAACAGACGGGCGCCTTCCGATCCGGTAAATACGGTATCCTGATTACCTAAGAAGCGGCAATTAATGAACATCAGCTTATCGCCTTCGGTATGCAAAGCCACTGCCTGCCCCAATTGAGCCGCATTGTTTTCAATGGTCAGGTCTTTGAAGGTGATCTCACTGCCTTCCACCTTGACGGTATAAGTACGGAAAGTGCCCATTTTATTGATATTCGCGTGGTCATCATAAGTGATGATCGTCCTTTCGGCATCTTCTCCGATAAACTGCACATTCTTTACCCAGGAGGGTATCACGAGTTTCTCTTTATACAGGCCTTTCTTTATATATAGGGTAACGGTATAATGCATAAATGCCCTTACGCTTTCAACCGCCTCCTGTATCGTACGGTATTTGCCTGTACCGTCACGGGCTACAACTATAGTATCCTGCTGTTCCTGCGCCTGTATGGCCATAGAACACAATACTGTAAAACATAAACTACCGATCATGCGTTTCATATATTTCTTTTATTTAATTGATTTTACATCCAAAACGTTGAAGACGTTCCCATTCCAGGCTGGCCATAATAAAAGGGCCGACGGCTTTAGGGTCATTGTTGCGGACAGGCTCGCTCAAGTAATACTCATACGTACCCGAACGATAGTTCTTTCCGCCTAATCCCGCTACGGCGCAACCTTTAGTGATGGAAATCACACCATTTTCGTCTACCTCGATCAAGTTATCCAGAAGGCCTTTGTATCCTTTAATCGCTACATCCAGATACGATTTATCAATATACTCCATGCGTACCGCTTTGAAAAGGGTATATATAAACATGGCGGAACAGGAAGACTCCAAATAATTACCTTCATCTCCGCTTCTATCGAGCACCTGATACCATAATCCGGTTTTCTTATCCTGAATCCTTGCCAGTTGCCCGGCAATGTTATTCAGAATAACCAGCATAGAGTCGCGTCCCGCTTCATGTTTAGGGATAAAATCGAGCGCATCTGCTATAGCCATAGCGTACCACCCCATTGCACGCCCCCAGCTATGCGCCGACTGCCCTGTCACCGGATCGGCCCAACGCTCTTTACGGCTGACATCAGCAGCATGACGATATAACTGGGTTTCAGGATCATACGTATGTCTGGCGGCCAGCAAAAACTGCCGCACAACATCGGCGTAATCCTGCGGACGGGAATTACGAAAAGCATATTCCGCATAAAAGGGCGAACCCATATAGAGGCCATCCAACCACATTTGATTCGGATATATTTTCTTATGCCAGAATCCGCCGTCATCATTACGGGGATGTGTATCAAGCTGGCTTCTAAGCAGATCAATGGCTTTTTTATACTTCGCGTCTTTCGTCCGGTCATAGATCCTGAACAGGTACTTGCCCGGATTCAAACGGTCGATATTATATTCATCCGGCCTATAAGTCAGAATAGTGCCGTCATCCCGGACCATCGTATCGGAATAGGCCACAGCATAGTCAAATATATGTTCGCCGCCATACGTGTCATATACATCCAGCATCGCTTGCAGTTCAAGCCCATGGCAATAATCCCATTTCAACCGGGGCTGAAAGTCTAATTGCCAGGATTCAGGACATCGGATCATTTCGGACTCGACCATACGGACAGACCAGGGTTGCCGGTCACTCACTTGCTGGGCCATTAGCTGTGTGGCGCCGGAAACAGCCCCAAGAAGTATTCCATAGAAGGAACATTTGTAAAATAACTTGTTCATCTCTTTATTGGTATCAGATTATATTAATATAGTATTTCCAACAGAATTATATGATACGAAGATAAGGGTATATCCTATCAATAATGTGCATATTTCGTTCGAATAAGTGGAATATTTATTTCCCGTGCGCGTAAACAACGAATAATCCCGCTTTTTATACATTCTACGGTAAAACACGACATGAAGACCAAATATACAGGAAAATAAATGATAAATATAGGTGGTTTTCTCAAATATTATGTATTTTTGGCGTCAAATCAAGACTAATCAATTAAATCAATCATCATGAATACATTTCGGAAAGCAGAGGAAAAGATGACAAACTACAGATGGGTGATCTGTGCCATGCTCTTTTTCGCAACAACAATCAATTACCTTGACCGGCAGGTTTTATCGTTGACTTGGGATGAGTTTATCAAACCGGAATTTCACTGGGACGAATCCCATTACGGTGTGATTACAGCTGTATTTTCTTTTTGTTATGCCGCCTGCATGCTATTTGCCGGTCGCTTCGTCGATTGGATGGGTAGTAAAAAAGGATTTCTCTGGGCTATCGGAGTATGGTCTGTAGGCGCATGCCTTCACGCGCTTTGTGGAATAGTGACCGAAGCGTATGTCGGATTACACAGCGCAGCGGAATTAGCGGCGGCCGTCGGCGACATAGCCGTAGTTATCGCTACCATTAGCATGTATTGCTTCTTAGTTGCCCGTTGCGTCCTGGCATTGGGCGAGGCCGGCAACTTCCCTGCCGCCATTAAAGTAACAGCAGAATATTTCCCCAAGAAAGACCGCGCATACGCCACTTCGATATTCAATGCCGGCGCTTCTATCGGTGCGTTGATTGCTCCGTTAAGTATTCCTCTTTTGGCTAAATACTTCGGATGGGAAATGGCGTTCATTGTAATCGGCGTCTTGGGTTTCATCTGGATGGGGTTCTGGGTGTTCCTGTATGACGCACCTTCCAAGAGTAAATTTGTGAATAAAGCCGAGTTTGGATACATCGAACAGGATAAGCTTACGGAAGGTGAAGCCGCTAAAGATGCGGATGGTCAGGAGAAGAAAATGCCTTTCTGGAAATGTTTCTCCTACAAACAAACCTGGGCGTTCGCCTTCGGTAAATTCATGACCGACGGGGTGTGGTGGTTTTTCCTGTTCTGGACGCCTTCTTACCTGAACACCCAGTTTGGGATCAAAACTTCGGAAGGATTGGGTATGGCGCTGATCTTCACGCTTTATGCCATCACCATGCTATCCATCTATGGGGGTAAATTACCGACCATTATCATAAATAAAACAGGGATGAACCCTTATGCCGCCCGTATGAGAGCGATGCTGATCTTTGCTTTCTTCCCATTGGTCGTATTGTTTGCCCAACCGCTTGGCACGATCTCTCCATGGCTGCCTGTTATTCTGATTGGTATTGGCGGCGCTGCACACCAATCCTGGTCGGCCAACATTTTCTCTACCGTAGGCGATATGTTCCCTAAAACGGCCATTGCTTCTATTACCGGTATTGGCGGCATGGCCGGTGGTCTCGGTTCGATGTTGCTGCAATATTATGCAGGCAATCTGTTTGTTTATGCAGATAAAGCGCAAATGGGATTTATGGGATTTACAGGTAAACCGGCCGGTTATTTTGTTGTGTTCTGCATCTGTGCCGTTGCCTACCTGATCGGTTGGATCGTAATGAAGTCGCTTGTACCCAAATATAAGCCGATTACATTAGACTGATGCTTTTAAAATAAAATACTCAAAGAGCCTTTTCTTCCCCGGAAAGGCTCTTTTTAATCTCTATATTTGTAAAGGATAACGATATAAATACGATAAAAAATGAGAAGATACCTCTTTTTGCTTTCTATATTATGTACTGCAACCATAGCGTTTGCGCAACAACTCCCGGCCGGGAAGATCACGCTTCCCGACAGCAAGCTCGACAATCTATATAAAGTAGATGAAGGTGTCTATCGCTCGGAACAACCCGATAAAAAGGACTTTCAGGCGCTTGAGGCTTTCGGAATAAAGGAGGTATTAAATTTACGCCGTTTCCACAGTGATGACGATGAAGCCGAAGGAACAAACATTACGTTGCACCGGCTGAAAACAAATGCGCACTCCATCAGTGAACAGCAAGTGGTTGAAGCGCTTAAGATTATCAGGAACCGTCGGGGCCCGATACTTATACACTGCCTGCATGGTTCGGACCGTACAGGAGCAGTACTTGCAATGTACCGCATTGTATTCCAGAACTATACCAAAGATGAAGCGATTGAAGAGATGACGGAAGGCGGATTCGGTTTTCACAGGATATACGGGAATATCGTACAACTGATTAAAAAGGCGGATATTGAACGGATAAAACGGATTGAAATGAAAGATTAGTTTAATTAAGGCTCACAAGTAAAATAGCTGAAAGAATAACAACTAAACTCATTATTTCTAATTGATCCCGATGGCGCTGTCTAAAATTTTGTGTAAACTGCAAAAAATAAATCCCATACTGTGTTTATTTTTTACGTGTTTTTATGTGCGCTTTGATTTTCTTCATTGCCCAATCGTAATGGCTTGAAGTTACCGATACGCAATATGCTCCCAGGAATGCGCCGCCGGTCCATGGCAGGGCATTTTCCGAAAATAATTCGTCATTGGTAAAAGTTTCAATCAGAGCCATTACTTGTGCGTGACTTTCATGCAGTATCGTCTTCGCATCTGCTAAAGGAGTGCTCTGATGCTTCTTCCAATATTCGACATTCAGCGCCGGATATGTTCGCCAGTTATACGGCGAGGGCAGAAAGGGCTGAGGCTTGCCTTTTTGATTGGTATTTACCCAATTCAACAGCAGTTGATGCCATTCATATAAATGAATAAGTATGTCGCGGATGTTTTTATCCCTTCCCCAATGCGTTTCTTTGCCTATCGCGGCCATTTCGATACTGAAAGTTTCATTCTGAACTTCGTCGGACATCGTGTCCATGAGTTTCCATAGCTTGCCGAACTGTTCGCCGGCTGCAAATACCAAATCGTTTTTTGTTGCAGGTCGTGCCATTTTGGTCCCTCCTAAATCTTCATATAATATGTTTATTCTTTTTGTTGTGAAGTTAGCATGAAAATTTCGGATTACACACAAATGCAGGCAGCTTTTCGATTTTTGCAAGCAACTTTTAGGGTAAACGCAAGCAACTTTCTGATTTTTGCAAGCAACTTTTGGGTGAAATGCAAGCAACTTTTGGGTGAAATGCAAGCAACTTTTAGGGAAATGCAAGCAACTTTTTGAGTAAATGCAGGCAACTTTTTTCTTTACCTGTTTTCATTTACAGTTATAATAATGGATAACCCTGATTCTTGCAAATCTCCGTTAGGGACATACCTGTCCAAGCGGTACAACTACGCATTTTCCGGATGGATTATAAAGGGTTATGAGATTATTACGTCGAGTTATGGAATTTGGGAGAGATCGCACCTAAAGGGAATGGTTTGGAGTTGGTTTAAAAAGACACAGTGGCATCAAATAAGTGGGGGCAGTCTCACGACTACCCCCACTTCTAACCTTAAATCTAAATCTCTATGAAAAAAACGTTTTGCAAACATACTGTTTTTATTGGGATTCCGATGTTAATTAAACGCATAAAGAAAGAATAAAAACTAATAACTGCATATTTTTGTAAACAGTCAGCCCTTAATCATTAAATTTAGCAAATCAGAATACACCGGATTCTGATTTAATAACCCCGGAACCCCGGTCAGAAACATCTGCTTCCGTGCACGTGTCAGGGCAACATTCAGTTTCCGGTCGATAATTGCGCCATCTTCTTCCATGCTATTCGATAGTAATCTTAGCTGGTAACTCCGGTTCACACAGAACGAATAGATGATCACATCCCGCTCACTTCCCTGAAAACGTTCTACCGTATCTACAAGGATATTGTTCAGTGCATCAATGCCTAAGCGGGCGATCTCCTTTTTTATCAGAGCGATCTGGCTACGGTAGGGTGTAATGATGCCCAACGTCTTCGCCGGATCAAAAGTAAGATCAAACCTCGTATACACACCGGCAGCCAACTTCGCTACAATATTCGCTTCACAATGATTGATCTTGGCTGAAGAAGCAGGCAATTCCGCTTCGGAAGGAATAAAAACAATCCTGGGTTGCTCCCCCCACTCTTCCAATTGATGAGGTAATCCCACTATATCCAGCTTTCCGGCATAGAAGTTCACGTTTGGGAAGTGAGCGACTTCCGGATGCATCCGTCCCTGTTTACACAGCATATCCATCGCCTTTCCGGACCATTCCTTGTCTACATTCCGGGCGTTTAATGTACGATACAGGCGTTCAAACAATGAATCTTCCAGGTTGTCCATTCCAACGGCACGAAGCGATTCATCATGAACCGCAGTATGTACCGGCGATTGCAGCACGACAGCGGGTAATTGTTTATGATCGCCTATCAGAATAAACTTGCCGATCGTATTCTGTCCTTCGTCATTGCGATGGCAAAGCAATCCCAGTATATGCGGTTCCAGTATTTGGGTAGCCTCATCTACAATCGCAACATCAAACCGTTTCATGCGGAAAATCTCCTGTTTTCCGGAAAGAGTAGTTACCGTACCGACAAAGATCCGGCAACGCGCTATACGTTCATTCACCTGGGCGCGGCGGTTACAGGTAGACAATACATTCTCAATCAGATATTTCCGGTATGCAGGTTCACAGTACAGTTCACTTCCCAAACGAATGAAACCGACCTTTGGGGTTATGTTTTCCAACGCTTTGCAGATTTCATCCACCGCCTTATTGGTATACGCCAACAACAATATCCGGGTATCAGGTTCGATATAGAAAGTTTCGACCATTTTCCGGAGCGCACAGGATGTCTTGCCTGTTCCCGGAGGCCCTACCAACAGGAAATAATCCCGGGCGGCTTTCGCTTTAAGCGCTATACGCGTAAAATCGTCTTCAGCAGAAAGTATATCCCGACCGAAAGAATCATCGAACTCCGGCAATCGATTTCCCAATAACAGGTCGCGCCGTTCCTGATTGGCAAACAAAAAGGACGATAAGCCCAGAAACATAGAACGGAAAGCTGTATCCATCGAGTCGTGTTCAACTGCATACAAGCTATCCGCAGGCAAGACCGATGGGTTATGCTGAGTTGCACGCAAACGGATTTGAATGGTCTCCTCCGAAATATTCTCTATATTTCCCTTAAAGACCATCTTATTGGTTACATTGTCGGAAGGGATGTTGCGCTGATAAAACACCACAGCATCCCCCAGCCGGAAGTTCGGCAACGTCTCCACCGCTTCCGGTGAAAAAACCGTTGCCTTCCTTTCCAACGTTACATACGCTTTATGCTCTCTCGAAGCATGATTATCAATGATTTTCAAATCATACAGAATCTCTCCCGCTTCCTGCTTCTCTTCCAGGGTCGACAACCACAAAGCAGCCATTCCTGCTTTTCCTTCATAATCCACATCACCCGACTTGGAGGTATACTGTTCCTTCGTTATAAAGTTATAAAGCGAATAGAAATAAACGCGTTCCATATCCGACAACCGGGCTAAAACCTGTACGGTACGATCTATACCGGGACGTAGATAGACTTCCCAAAGCTTGCCCTTTATTTGCCGTTCATTCAACAAACCGGCAGTTATACTACCGATTTTATCTGCCGTATAATGAATGTTATTGTGTTTCTGAATATTATACTCATCCGCTACGATCCGGTTACGCAGGTTTATCACCCGCCGTACCATAGCCCAGGACGAACGCGCCGGATACAACATCGGATAGCGCGTATAAAGCAAATATGGAGTGACCTTCCTGTGATCCATTCCCATCGAATATTCCAATACAGCTTGATAAAGAAGCATTTGCACCTTATTATTCTCTTTCGGAGTCACGGCGCCACGTATGGAGAACTCATCCGCTTTTCCCGACTTCATTTCAATGAATGCATGCATATCCCGCTGCATATAGTCTAATCGCCCCTGCAATCCCAACGCTTCACAAATATAAGAAGGTTCCAGTACGGCATCGGCTCTATCCAACCGATAGCCGGACTGCTTAAATGTTTCCTGTATCGTTTGGCGGATATGTTCAAAATGCATGCGGCAATCGGAAAAGAACGCCGCCTCCTGATCAGGCTTCAGCAAATCCTTGCAAGCGGCCAGTTCTATGGGATAAGTGCGGAAAGCTTTTCGCATACACTCCACATAATCGGGTTCACCGTCAGAATATATCCACTCGTCCAAAAACAGGTTGACGATATTACCCAACAATACCGGACGGGCATTTTGCACCGGTTGCAGCTTGGCCAACTGGTAGTTCAACGGATGGTGGCCATAATCTTTATAACACTCGGCCAACGAACTTATATCCAGCAGATAATCCGGCTCAAGAACAATAAACCGGGGAGTAAGTATGCCTTCCTTATCTTCGGAAACATCGAGCAAATTTAATTGCGCATGCGGCCAAAGCTGTTCACAGGTCTCCGCAAACTCATCATTGATCTGAGGTACATTATAACGCACCCGCAAAAGTTCACCGGCAACGGAATCGGCCGGAATCACGTATAAATACCGCTCATCCTTATACTGATAGCATACACGGATACGTTGGGCGACCTGTTCACCCGGAACTTTTATGATGCAGGCCGCATCTGCCTTCGGTAATAATTCATACAGTTTCCCGGGAATGTCTACGCGGTAGACCTTACGTATAAAAAAAGCGAGTGTCTTAACGTCACGAAGTAACCCCTCTCGCCCTGCCCCTTCCTGATGATTGAGTATCTTATTGGATGTAAGACGGAAAGTATGTAAACGATTCTGTTCCGTATGAGTCAGGCCAACCTTCGCTGCCACATAACTTATCCTGGCGGAAAGATCAGCCGCCTGCAGACTCTCGTTCTGCATTTGTTCACGACACACACGCTCCAGCAAATCGCGCATTTGCTTATAACGGGCCTTTAGCGAGATACCTTCCGCCTTACAAACGGAAAGCAGGATTTCAAAACAATCGTTTACTTCAAATTCCATGCCGCGAAGGTAGTGGATTTTTAAACATATCCGTGTCTTTTGAGCAAAACACACGTGAGGGTGAGTCATAAGTCCGACTCACCCTCTTGATATTGATATTAAAAACAGTTATTGACCGCTATGCTAACCGTCAATAACCCGGGTTTTGTTCAATAATACCCTGTCCTGCTATAATAATGCTTTCCTGAATGGGGAAACGGGTATAATTTTCAGTGGCGATGAACGGCTGGCCGTAAGCCTGGCATTTCTTTTGCAACGTTTGAATATAGGATCCGTCGCGAATCAAATCCTGGCGCCGACAACCTTCATACCATAATTCATGGGCGCGTTCCATCAACAGTTTATCAAGGAAATCACGCGAACCGGTGAAATCAGCCGCCGTATAGCCAGTCAATCCGGCGCGGGTTCTCACCTGATTGAGCAGGCTGATGGCTTCGGACGTTACCGTATTGCCTTGGCGGACAATCGCTTCGGACAACAGCGTCAACGCGTCTGCATAGCGATACACCATGAAGTCAATGTCGCAGGCGTCGCCGTTAACCGGTTCCAACTTATATTTCAATGGAATTACACCGTGTTGCAAGCAGTTTCCGCCGTCGGTTCCCTTATTTGCCTTATTGCGAATTACACCACTCGCCGTTATGTACTCGGAAATAATGTAGGTGGTGCGTTCGTCGTCCGGTTCAAAGGTGTCGAAGAAGTCCCAAGTCATCTTGTAACCTCCCCAGCCGCCTCCGCCCCAAACATTCGGCAAAACGTAGTCGCTGGGCAGTGCGTGCGGATACCAGAGGCTATTCGTCGTTCCTTCCTTACAGTCGATGGAAAATATCGTTTCCACGTTCTTTTCATTGGCGCGTGTAAACAAGTCCACATAACTGGGCACCAACGCGTAACCATATTCCGGTTTCATCAATTCCCTGCCTTCCGTGATCGCTTTGTCCCATTGCTTTGTCTGCATGTAGAACTTCAGCAGCACCATGTGGCACAGCCCTTTCGTAAAACGGCCATAGTCGGCATCGCCTTTTTTGTAGCTATAGGGCAGGTTTTTAGCCGCTTCCGTCAATTCGGTCACAATGTAATTGCGGGTCTCTTCTTCCGACAAGCGCGGCAAAATAACCCGCGCGGCAGCATTTTTTAAATTCTCCAGGTCTGAAACTATAATCGGGCCATACATATCCCACTGGATGAATGCCAGGAATCCGCGCCCGCACCGCAATTCGGCAACGTATTGCGCTTTCCGCGCTTCATCCATCTGAACCGACTGGATACGATCGATCGTCAATGACATCTTGCTGATCTTATTCAAATACGCACGCCAGATATTCGTCACATTACGGGTATCGTTGGGCGTCCATTGAGCAAAGGCCAAGCGACTCCAGCCGCCGCCGTCATCCCAGGAACAGTAACCATAGTCGGTGGCTATATCCACATCCAGAAAATAACCGGTTGCAACGTTGAATATTCCGTCGTACTCGTTATTTCTAAACGAATCGTATGCAGCCGACGTAACCAAATCACGAACGTCGTTCGCCGTCGTCGGGTAAATGGCCGGATCTACATCACTGAATTGTTCCGACTGTAATTCGCAACTCTGTATACCCACAAAGAGCATCAGGAGGAGCGCCACATAAATACTTATTCTTTTCATATTTTTCATATTTTAATTCCATTAAAATGTAATGTTCACACCCAGACTATAAGATGTTACGTTCGGATAGTTAAATGCACCTGCATTGTTGCGAGAGGAATCAAAATTGTCGGTTTCAGGGTCAACACCCTTCCAGTTCGTAATGACAAAAGGATTGTTCACATCCGCATATATCCGCAAGTTGCTCAATATGCTCTTATTAACAGGCACCGTGTAGCCCAGCGTAATGTTCCGGCAACGGACAAAACTGATCTTTTTGTACCAATAATCCGAACTGTTCTCATAACTCGCATAAGTGGAAGGAATAGCGTTCGGATAGATTGTGTTTTGATTGTCATGGTTCCAAACATACCTGGAAGCTTCGGACTTATTGACAATATTGGCATCCACAAATCCATTCGCCCACTGTTCGTAATAGCTGCGTCCTTTCCAGGCTCCGAATTCACCATAGAAATAAATATTGAAATCGAATTGCCTGTAACGAACAGTGTTATTGAAACCGAAAATAAATGCAGGGTCCCTGGAACCCAATAAGACGCGGTCGTATTGATCCATTTTCCCATCAGGAACGCCGTCCGGGCCTGACAAATCCTGAATCTTAATCTGTCCCGGCAACAAAGCCGGTTGCCATGCCGGAACCGTTTCGCCCGGTTGCATCAAGCCGTCGGTCTTATAAACATAGATCGAGCGGATATAATCGGTCGGCGATTCGTAAGCGGCCGGCGTCCAGTCGTCACGGCGTGTTTTCCAACGGTCTTCGTTGTGTGCATACGTCAAATCGGTTGACCAGAACCAATCTTTGTTTTTTATGTTGACGGTGTTCAATGTCAATTCAATGCCTTTTCCCCGGGTTTCGCCAATGTTGTCGGCAATCGTGGTGATTTCATTATAGAACGGCAACGGCACATCGGTTTGCAGCAAATCGGATATAACGCGGTCATAATATTCCGCCGTCAGGTTAATACGATTATCCAGGAAACCTAAATCCAACCCGATATTAAACTCTTTGGTTGTTTCCCAGGTCAATTTCGGATTTCCCAATTTGGTAGCGCCCATTCCGACATATCTCACATCGTTGAAAGCGTATGAGCCGCTTGTGCCATACGTGTCATAAATGCGGAGACCTACGTTGGAGTTACCTGTTTCGCCATAACCGGCGCGCAGCTTACCATTGGAAAGGATGTTTTCCGTACTTTCCATAAAGGCTTCGTCCGTAAAACGCCATCCGACAGACACCGACGGGAAATATCCCCAACGTTCGCTCGGCATAAAGTTGGAAGCCCCGTCGGCGCGCAGTGTAGCGGTCAACAGGTATTTGCCCAGATAGGAGTAATTTACGCGCGCAAAATAGGAACTCATCGAGCTTGTCGACGCGGACGAACCCACATCCGGTTTCGCATTATTACCGGCGCCCAAGTTATTGTACAAAAATCCATCCAGCGGGAAGTTATCATTTCCCGCCCTTACCCATTCGGATGTCATTTTCTGGAAAGAATAACCCACCAAAGCCGTCAGACTGTGATTGCCGATCTCTTTCACATAAGTAGCCGTCAGATCCGTCAGGAGGTCCAATTTATCGTCTTGTACAATTGTGGCCTGGCCTTTACGCGCGCGCCATACATGGTTGTTGTCGGCACATATTGACGGCGCTTCGCATATTTGCGGTCAGCGCCCAATGAACCGCGGATTGTCAGGTCTTTGATGGGCTTGATTTCCAGGTAAGCGTTTCCCAACAGACGGTCTTTTGTGGTCAAGTCGGTCATTTCAAGCAAAGAAGCCGCGTTCGGAAGTTGTCCCATAAACGGATTTGTCGTATAGTCGCCGTTTTCATCACGAACAGGAATGTAGGGAACGGAATGTACCGCGGCAGGTATCACACCGGCATTTTCCCAGTCGTTGTCGCCCAAAGGCACATTATTATATTCATTGCGACTTAAATTCAACGAGATACCGGTTTTTACATACTTGGAAACCTGATGATCCAAATTAACATTTGCCGTATAACGTTTCAGGTCATTCGTTTTAATCACCCCTTTCTGATTAAAATAATTGAGTGAAATCAAGTATTGAGTGGCTTCGGTTCCTCCGGTCAGTGATACATTGTGTGACTGTTGCTGTCCGGTACGTGTAACGGCGTCAAACCAATCGGTGGTCTGTGCGGCGGCAATATCCGCATCTGTATAGGGAGCTACGAACGGATTCGGATTGGTCTTCGGCGTGATGTATTGGCCATAAATGCCCTGTCCGTTGTTTTTCATCCAGTTTTCGTACTGGTCTTTGTTCCGGCGTTCCATAAATTCTTGCGCGTCCAGCATTTTATAGGGATTCTTCATGTTTTGAACCGAATAATTACCCGAATAAGTCACTTTGGCTTTACCCGCTTTTCCGCGTTTGGTGGTAATGATAATCACGCCGTGACCTGCGCGCGCTCCATAGATAGCCGTAGAGCTTGCATCTTTCAACACTTCGATGGATTCGACGTCGTCCGGGTTGATGGATTCCAGCAAATTATCCGTGCTCCCGGAAGAATATCTGTTTCCCGAACCGGGGTCAGGGTTAGACGTTACAGGAAATCCGTCTATAATGATCAACGGGTCGTTGCCGGCGTTGATAGAAGTTGCTCCGCGGATACGGAATTTTGCTCCTCCTCCCGGTTGAGCGCTGGTCTGAAGGGCTTGCAACCCTGCCGCCTTACCGGCCAGAGCGTGGCTGACGGTTGAAAAGGTAGCCACCGGCGCATCATCCATTCTTATGGAAGATACGGCACCGGTCAGGTCCCTTTTCTTCTGTACGCCGTAACCGATAACGACAACTTCATCCAGCGTTTTAGCATCTTCTTCAAGCACCAGATTCACTGATCGCTGATTGCTTACCTGAATTTCCGCCGATAAATATCCGATATACGATATTTGCAATGTGGAACCGGGAGTTGCTTCTATGGCGTATTTCCCATCGATATCGGTAATTGTTCCGACAGATGTTCCTTTTATCAGAATACTGGCCCCTATAATCGGTTCTCCTTTTTCATCGGTTATTGTACCTGAATATTTTAC
Organism: Mediterranea sp. (in: CFB group bacteria); assembly: GCA_031258135.1. Taxonomy (GTDB): domain Bacteria; phylum Bacteroidota; class Bacteroidia; order Bacteroidales; family Bacteroidaceae; genus Bacteroides. The sequence goes on along the minus strand of JAIRNG010000069.1, from coordinate 8,119 downwards.
CGGAGCCGTTCCTTGCGCCCAAACAGATGCAGGCGAAGCAGCAATCAGGAAAAACAGGATCAGGCAACCCAATACTTTTTTAATGATCTTCATAATTTTCAATGATTTAAATGTTTATCTACTATTTCTTATCTCTGTTAGTGCTATGCAGACAGGATATAAATTACTCCCTTTGCATATTGAACGGAACAATGCACTCACATCTTTCCGTCTTTCATCGGCGTGTCAGGATGTATTCATAGGTTGTTATTTTTAAGGGTTAATTGAATGTTCATTAAACGTACGTTTAATGACACAACTTTAGGGGACAGACCGGGCGTCCTGTTTTACCTTTAAAAAAGTCGCTTTTTACTAATAATGGACTAACCTGAAACGCCCATTCGGAGCGGTTTTAAAGAAATCCTGAAAATTAATCGCCGTAAAATTTGCACGGAGCGAAGAAAAGATATATTTTTACGCTCATTAAACGTACGTTTAATGAGCATCCCTGTTTTGTCATCCTTTTTTCATCTATACATCCGGTGCCATACTCCCGGCATCCGCTTCTACAGGCCTGTTCCCTGCCGGGAGCGAACGCAGGAGAAGTCAAGTTCCGTCCCCCGTTTTTTTATGCGTTAAAAAGCCCCGCAGGGGCATACCTGACAGGCTGTACGCAGGGTGTACGGCCTATAAAAAACATTGTAGGTTTATCGGAGATTAAAACCTGAACACAGGGCTTTACCGGTGAGCCTGTGTTTTCTTACATCGAACTCACGTTAATTTAAAAAGAACAATGTGTTTCCTTACATCGGTCTTACGTTAATACATAAATCCCTCCTGAATTCGTATTTGACCATCCTGCCCCATCAGGAGGATACTATGCGGCATCGTACCGTCAACTTTCAATTTTCAATTTAACGAGTTGTCAACAGAAAAACCGTAAATCCCTTGGATTAGTTTCCTGATGGCCTTTTCCGGATCTTTCTCTTCATCCAGTAATGTGACGAACTTGCTGCCGATTATGGCTCCCGAAGCATATTTGCAAGCTGCATCAAAAGTGGCTTTATTACTTATTCCAAAGCCTACCATGAGTGGATTTTCAAGTTTCATCTCTTTTATCCGTTTGAAGTAGTCTTGCTTTTGTGTATTGAAATCCTTTTGTACTCCGGTAGTCGAGGCTGATGAAACCATATAGATGAAGCCATCGGTGTTTTGGTCTATTTCCTGTACCCGTTCCTTGCTGGTTTCCGGAGTGATCAGCATAATGATCTTTACGTTATGCTGTTCGGCTATACACCGGTATTCTTCCTGATAATCCTTGAATGGCAGATCGGGAATGATCACCCCGTCTATACCACAGGCAACGCACTGCTGACAAAAACGTTCGAAGCCATATTTCATGATCGGATTCAAGTACCCCATCAGTAATAGCGGAATATGAACTTCCTGACGTATATGCTGCAATTGTTCAAAGAGCAGTTTCAGTGACATGCCGTTACGTAGCGCCTGCGTAGAAGCTTTCTGGATCACAATTCCGTCCGCCATGGGGTCACTGAATGGTATTCCTATCTCAATCATACTGACGCCGTTCTTTTCCAGCGCCTTGATGACCTCTACCGTTCCATCCAAAGCAGGAGTTCCTGCGCAAAAGTAGATAGACAATAAGTTTGTTCTGTTATTGTCAAATAGTTGGGTTATTCTGTTCATATCCTTTAGTTTTTTCATGAATTTAGCTACTCTTTTTGCCTCTTTTTTCCCCGGTTTGGTTTCAAACCGGCTGTTAATATCATATCCGGCCAGTTGCGGATGATCGAACGATTTTAACGCTCTTGTGCTATACAGGTTAATACCTCCGCTCAATAAAAAAGGCGTCTGACCGTTATAATCATGCAAAATATCCCAGTCGAATGATCTGCCTGACCCCCCGTATGTTTTACATTTAGTATCGAACAGGAAATAGTCACATATCCCTTCATATAATTTCGTTTTTCCCAAGTCTCTCCCTGTGGCAACCGGAAAGCTTTTAATTACCTTCAGACCGGCAAGTTGCAGCGCCCGGCAAAATCCCGGCGATTCATCTCCATGCAATTGTATGTAGTCTAATGAAAAACGATCTGCGATGATTCGTATATACTCTTTCCGCTCATTGACAAATACGCCTACCCGTTTGGCTTGTTGGGGAAGATATTCGGGCATCTCATAAACACACCGGGGCGAATTGGAATAGAATATCAATCCGATCATGTTCACCCCGAGTTGTTCAATGTCGAGGATATTCTTTCCTTCCCTCATTCCACATACTTTGATTAACTTATTTCTCATAAAGAAGATGATTTAAGTTGACGAATGAATGTGCTCAATGTTTCTCCGGGATTTACTGTTTTCATCCATGTTTCTCCCATCAGGAATCCGCGGAAACCATGACGGCGAAGCTGTTTAACGATGTCCGGATCGGATATTCCGCTTTCTGAAACCAAGAGTATATTTTCAGGCAACAACTCAACCAAGCGAAACGAATTATCCACATTCGTATAAAAAGTACCCAGGTTACGATTGTTTATTCCTATCATGTCTATTTCCGGAGTAATATAAACCAGTTCGGATTCACTGTGTATTTCCAATAATACTTCCAGCCCGGTCTGATGCGCTTTTTCTGTCAGTTCTTTACATTTTTCCTCTTCCAGAGCTGCGGCAATAAGCAGAACAGCGTCCGCACCAACGATCTTTGCCTGATAGAGTTGGTATTCGTCTATGATGAAATCTTTGCGGAGAATGGGAATATCAACCAAGGGACGAGCCGTACGTAAATCCATGAGCGTGCCTCCGAAGAACTTTTCATCTGTCAGGATAGAAAGGGCCGAGGCTCCGGCTTTTTTATATGCCGGAATGATGTCCTCAATCCGGGCGTCTTGTTTGATCCACCCTTTGGATGGCGAACGCCGTTTGAACTCTGCGATGATTCCCGATGTGGATTTTGCCAATGATTCCCGCATGGAAACCCTGCTGCGGCGCTCTGCCGCAATCCGGTCCTGCAAGTCCTCCTGTGGAATGGAACGTTTTTGAAAGTCCACTTCAAATCGTTTATTCTCAATGATCTCTGAAAGTATATTGTTCGTTTTCATCATCCGGTCAATGGTTTATTTCGAGAAATCTTTTCAGTACATTACGGGCTTTTCCACTTTCCAGTGACTCCCCTGCTATAGCGATACACTCTTCCAACGATTTTCGCGGTTCAATGACCTGTATGGCAAATGCCGCATTGGCAATAACGACGTTTTTCTGCGCTTCTGTGGCTTTATTATTCATCACGTTGTCGAAAATGCGGGCTGCATCCTCAGGGGTGTTCCCACCGTCCAGTTCTTTTTCTGCATAACGTTTGAAGCCCAGGCCTTCCGGATTATAAATCTTCTCGTTGCCATTGGTTGCGACTTTGAACTCATCAGTGAGGGAAATCTCGTCGTACCCGTCCAGACTGTGTACTACGGCAAACCGGCTTTGGCTTTCCTGATAGGTGTAGCTGTATAAACGCAGCAAAGACAGGCTGTATACTCCCAACAATTGATAGGTAGGTAATGCCGGATTGACAAGCGGCCCCAACATGTTGAAGAAAGTACGTACCGCCAACGCTTTACGCACAGGAGCTACCGCTTTCATCGCGGGACTGAATAGCGGGGCGTGCAAGTAAGCAATCTTACATTCATCCATACTGCGACGTAGCACATCGCCGTTTGTGGTGAATTTAACGCCGTGTTGCTCCATCACGTTACTGGCGCCGCTTACGGATGTTGCTCCGTAATTTCCATGCTTGACAACCGGATATCCGGCGCCGGCTACAGTGAAGCATGCCGAAGTGGAAATATTGAACGTATTTTTGCCATCCCCTCCCGTACCTACAATGTCGATGGGTTCATATTCGCTCAGGTCTACCGGGGTTCTCATTTCCTGTAAGGCGTCGCGGAATCCGCAAAGCTCTTCCACCGAAATGTTTCTCATCAGGAATACGGTGATCAATGAGGCCACTTGTACGTCATTGTATTTCCCCAAGGCAATGTTTTGCAGAATCTCCCTGGCTTCTTCCCGTCCCAGGTATTGATGTTCAAAGAGTTTATATAATATCTGTTTCATATCTTTATGCGTTTAAAAAGTTTTCAATAAGGGTTCGTCCTTGTGGCGTAAGTATGGATTCCGGATGAAACTGAATGCCATGTACATCGTATTTCTTATGCTTGATGGCCATGATTTGTTTTTCCCTGCTTTCGGCAGTGATCTCCAGATCTGCAGGAAAGTTTTCGCGGGAGACAACCCATGAATGATATCTTCCGGCAAGGAATTGCTGAGTCAACCGGTTGAATATGTAATCTTTACCTGTTATATCAATCGGCGTTTGTATGCCGTGATATACCTGAACCAGATTTTCCAATTGACTTCCAAAGGCTTCTCCAATAGCCTGATGTCCCAGGCAAACGCCTAATATACTTTTTGTCGGAGCATACCGGCGGATAACCGGTAATAACAGTCCGGCTTCTTCCGGAATACCCGGTCCGGGAGACAGGATAATCTTGTCGAAACACTCCACATCGTCCAAGGCTATTTTGTCATTACGATGTACCTCAATCTCAAACCCTCCCGTCTCATGAACCAAGTGGTATAAATTATAGGTGAATGAGTCGTAGTTATCTACTATCAGTAGTTTCTTCATCGCATTTAATTTTTAAGTGAAGCAGCCATGTCAATGGCTTTCTTAAGCGCTCCCAGTTTGTTGTTTACTTCTTGTAGCTCATATTCATCCCGGCTTCCTGCTACGATGCCGCCGCCTGCCTGAAACCAAAGTTCATTGTTGCGGCTCACAAATGTACGGATCGTGATGGCCTGGTTCAGGTTGCCGTTCAATCCGATAAAACCGATACATCCGCCATAAGCTCCGCGGTTGTGCGGTTCAATCTCACTGATCAGTTGCATGGCGCGTACTTTAGGAGCTCCACTAAGCGTTCCTGCCGGGAAAGTATCCATAAAAGATTGGATGCGGTCCGCATCTTCATTCAACGTTCCGCTAACCCGCGATACCAGATGGATGACATGACTGTAGTATTGTGGCTCTTTATAAAACAGCACACGTACATCATGGCAATTACGGCTCAGATCGTTCCTGGCAAGATCAACCAGCATCACATGTTCCGCATTTTCTTTAGGGTCACGAAGTAATGCTTCCGTCAGTTCTTTATCCTTCTGATTATCTCCGGTACGACGGGTTGTGCCTGCTATCGGATCAATGTACGCTGTGTTACCATCTATCTTGCAATGTGTCTCAGGGGATGAACCAAAAATACGGAATCCTCCGAAATCAAAATAGAAAAGGTAAGGGGAAGGATTGATGCTGCGCAGGGCGCGATATACTTTGAAGTCGTCACCGGCGTATGGCTGGACAAAACGCCGGGAAAGCACAATCTGAAAAACATCGCCGCGTAGACAGTGTGCAATACCTTTACGAACATTTGCCTTATGTTCTTCATCGGTAATAGGGCTGGTTGCCGGTCCGGTGACAGCGAAGTTGTACGACGCATAGTTCCGGTTCTCTATGGCGGATTCCAATTGACAAAGGCTGCTTGATTCTCCTTCCGCCAACATTTCGACAAGTGTCAATTCGTTCTTGAAGTGATTAAAGATCAGTATGTATTTATACAGGATATACAAAATATCCGGCGCATCGTTCACCGCGTCATGGCTCTCTTTGACAGGAATGTTTTCAAAGTACTTCACGGCATTGAATGTTGTATAACCATATAAGCCACATACATCCGCATACTCTCCTTCCACATTGAAGCGACTGATAAAGTGTTGAAAAGCCGCGGACAGATTTCCATACATGCCATAGGGAGTAACCGTTTGCGAGTTATCCGGAAAAACTTCGGTAACCCTGTCGTTATTCACATTAATACTTGCCAGCGGGCAGAGCGCAATGAATGATAAACTATTCTCTCCGGCGTGATAGTCGGAACTCTCCATGAGTACGGATTGTGGATACAAGTCGCGCACTTTCAGATAGATGCTCACTGGGGTATGCATATCTCCCAGCATCTTTTTGCTACGGGTACGGTAGGAATACATATAAGTTATTAGTTTTAAGTTATTAATTTTAAATAGCCGGCTTTTATACTTAATCGTCAGATCGTAAATTCAAATAAGTCTCTATATCCTTGTCTCCGCGTCCGGATACAGTAAGTACAACGATATCTGTCGGCTTGAAGCCGAGCTTCTTTAAGACCCCTATAGCATGTGCCGATTCCAACGCGGGGATAATGCCTTCCAGTTGTGTGAGTTCGTAGGCTGCCGCTATGGCTTCATCGTCATTGATTGGAAATACGGTTGCCCGCTCCCTGGCAGCCAGGTTTGCATGCATCGGGCCGATGCCCGGATAGTCCAGGCCTGCTGAGATAGAGTAAGGCTCTTCAATTTGTCCGTCTTCATTCTGAATCACATACGTGCGTGCTCCGTGAATGATTCCGATTTGTCCCAGTTTGATTGTCGCGGCTGTCATTCCGGTTTCAATGCCTTTTCCTCCGGCTTCTGCCAATACGATCTGTACGCGCATATCATCAATGTAGTGATAGATTGTTCCTGCTGCGTTACTTCCTCCACCTACGCAAGCGATCAGATAGTCCGGATGTTCGCGTCCTTCCTGTTCCATCAATTGCTTCCTGATTTCTTCACTGATAACCGATTGCAGTTTAGATACCATATCCGGATAAGGGTGCGGGCCTACGGTAGAACCGATGATGTAGAATGTATCGGCAGGATGACAACACCAGTCCCGTATTGCTTCGTTGGTTGCATCTTTCAAAGTCATATTTCCTGATGTCACAGGAATCACTGTTGCTCCCAACATTTTCATCTTTTCCACATTGACATGCTGACGTTCAACATCGGTTTTGCCCATGTATACGATACATTCCATATCCATCAATGCACATACGGTAGCTGTTGCCACACCATGTTGTCCGGCTCCGGTTTCGGCTATAATCCGTTTCTTACCCATACGACGCGCCAATAAGATTTGTCCGATGGTGTTGTTGATCTTGTGCGAACCGGTGTGGTTAAGGTCTTCCCGTTTCAGGTAGATTTTACACCCGTACTTTCCCGAAAGTCGTTTAGCCGGATAAAGCGGGGAAGGACGTCCTGCATAGTCACGAAGTAACTGCTCATATTCTTTCCTGAAACTCTCGCTATGCATCACTTCCAGATAAGTGTTTTGCAATTCTTCCACACATTTGTGGAGTATTTCGGGGATATATGATCCTCCGAATTCACCATAATAACCATTTTGATCTACTAAAAAAGTTTCCATAACTGATATTTTTTCACTCTTATTTTAAATTCCGTTTTGACTGATGAGGGGAATAAAACAAAAAAACTCCGTCGCAGGTGCGACAGAGCTCTTCACTAAATATTCCAATAGTATACACGAGACCGCTACCTTACGACTTTATGGAGTTGTAAGTAGCGCCACCAACATGCATATACTAAAATTGTTCTCATTTATTTTTGTTTATATCCGGAGGCAAAAGTAATCATATTATTTAAAACACCAAATTTTTGAGCAGAAAATTATGCAATTTATAAGTTTCAATACAACAACGTGCCGTTACGTTGTTAGAGGGCATAAAGAAGCCCCGCATCTTTCTCGCTCCAACCGGAGTGAACACGATAACGGGGCTTCAACTAAAACGGCAACGACCTACTCTCCCACTCTTAAGCAGTACCATCGGCGCAACAAGGCTTAACTTCTCTGTTCGGAATGGGAAGAGGTGGAACCCTTGTGCCATAGTCACCTGAATCAATTCCTGTCGATAAAACACATCCTATACAAACCGAAAACGCAAACGGATACGCAAAACCGACAACAAACACATGACTGTAACAAAACCAACTGAAATATCCTACAGAACCTTCATCCTCAGACGAACTAAAAGTATACAACAACCGCAAAAAAAAGCATACGGGCCATTAGTAACGCTCGGCTAAGATATTACTACCCCTACACCTGCGTCCTATCAACGTTGTAGTCTACAACGACCCTGAGAAATCTAATCTGGTGAATGGCTTCGTACTTAGATGCTTTCAGCACTTATCCAAACCCGACGTA
>JAIRNG010000012.1 GCA_031258135.1 Mediterranea sp. (in: CFB group bacteria) | reverse complement strand
GCCAGGTTGACAGGACGGGTGATGCTGCCGTTGGGCTGCCCCAGGCCTGTGCCGTTGTCCGTGCGATAGGTGCCGAGTTTCCATAATATAGGGTAACGGCCTCGGCTGATATAACTGGGTTCTACGACGTAGTCGGCTCTACCTGCCGTTACGCCGCCACGGACATCACTCTTGTATGTGGCATCGGAATAATCCACCGTAGCGTTTATATCTTCGTCGAGGAAAGTAAGGACGGCATCGCCGTTCTTTATCGGAAGCCCGTTGGCGTTATAATAAGTCTCTGTTGCATCTCCGCCTTTTTCCCAGTTGCCACGGAAGACGGCGGTAAACGTGCCGTCGTAGCGCGAGTCGTTGGCTTTGTCGGCAAAGGTGCCGGTAAATACGCCGATGGGGGGAGCCATGCAACTCCATGGACGGCCGTAAGCCTGTGCGGCCTCACGCTTCACGGTTTCTTTTTTGTCGCCGCTCCAGTCAGCCTTCGTGTTGCTGCGGATCAACGTGTAGTTGTACGTAACGAACCATACGATCTGGTTGCCCGGAGCGCCGCCGCTGAAATAGGTATGGCTCGCCCCGTCATACTGTTCGCTGCCTTCGGTGTGGTCGGCATACAGCATCACTTCGCTGTTGCGGTCGTTCGATCCGAGATGAATGTCATAATACGTAGGCTGCAATGCATAAGCGCCCGGATTGACTATACCATCTGCCGCATAGTCATAAGCTTTCTGGAAATACCACGCTTTGTCGTGTCCGTCCGGGTCAGTACGGTCACATGCCGGATAGGTGGGGATATCACCCGGATTCTCCAGCCACCAGCCGTAAGTCAGGTATGCCTTGGCCAGTGTGAGACGGGCGAGGGTCTTGGTAACGCCACCCGTGACACGGGGCGTTTCGGGTAAATCCCCGATTGCCGTAAGCAGGTCGGGAAAGATGGCTTTCGTATAGACTTCGGGCGCCGTGTTGCGTACGGAAGTACGTTTGGGGGTGGTGTTGAACATCAGTTCTCCCCCGCCCAGATCCAACGGAACGCCTCCGAAGTTCTGCACCAGTTGGAAGTAATCGTAGGCGCGGAAGAAACGCGCTTCGGAAATCAGTGCATCAGAGATGCCTACGGCTGCCGCATTCTCTATGATGCCCGACGCTGTGTTGATGTTGCTGAACACCTCGTTCCAGAGTGCGTCGCTGCGATGGGTGGAAGGTGAAAGATTTCCGATTCCCTGTGTCAGGTCTGCATCCTTGAAGTTGTTGTCTGCGCTCCAGGCATACGTGTATTCATCGGTGGCGCATTGCAGGGCGGCGTAGTAATACTGCCCGTTGAAGTAGCGCAGGTGCGCATACATGGCGGTCAGACCTCCCATCACCCCCGTTTCGGTCTTGAAGAAGGTAGGGTCGTAAGTGCTGCGCGGTTGCTCATTCAGTATATCCGAGCATCCTGCAAGGAGCAGCGAGCAGAGCGCTGTTCCCATAATTGACTGTATATTATTCGTTTTCATATTGATACGGGTTTTAGAATGACACATTAATACCAAACAGATAGTTGCGCGTTGAAGGCGCATTTGTTCCCACAATCAACAGGCGGGACTTCAAACTTGTGGTCACGGCCTGGTTCTCATTGCCGTAGGAGTTCGTTTCCGGGTCGCCTCCCGATTCGTCGTGATAGGGGGAGAAGAACACGAACGGATTCTGTACGGTGGCGTACAGCCGGAGGTTGTTCACACCGAAGCGTTTCAACCACTCTTTCGGTGCGTTATATCCCAGGGTGATGGTGCGTATCTTCAGGTAAGACGCATCGAAATATCCCATCGTGCTGCCGTACTTCGGATTGTCGCTTTGCTCCACGCCTCCGGGTTTCGGATACTTGGCGTTTGTGTTTTCGGGTGTCCAGTAATCTATTTTCACGTTGTTACGCCGGCCTGTCATCATGTTCAGGTATCCCGTGGACGAATAAAGGGTACTGATAAGAACGCCTCCGCTTTTGAAGGCTCCGATGACGCTCAGGTCGAAGTCCTTGTACGCCACGCGGGTATTGAAACCGCCCTGGAAGTCAGGTTCCAGATCTATCACCTGGCGGTCGTCGGCGCCGATGGCTCTTTTGGGAGTGCCGTCTTCATTGTATCCGCCGGTATATTTCACCTTGATCATACCGACGTTGCCGCCCGGTTCGAGCGTGCTGAAATACTTGTAATCAGGGTCGGTCTCGTTCCACAATCCTATTTTCTCATAATCGTAGATCACGTCGATGGGGTGCCCCACGAACCACCAGTTGTCCACATCCTGCAGTGCACCCGAAGCGAGCGATACCAGTTCGTTATGGTTGGAATAGAGGTTGATGCCGGCATCCCAGCTCCAACCGTTCACATTGTCCAGTATCACGCCGTTCAGCGAAAGCTCGAAACCCTTGTTGCGGGTAGCGCCCACATTCGCCATATAGCTTCCCACGCCGGCGGTCTTGGGCAGGTTCACGCTCTGCAACACATCCTTGGTGTTTTGCACATAGTACTCGAACGTACCGTAAATGCGGTGATTGAGGAAAGAGAAGTCAAGACCGTAGTTCCATGTCCTGGAGTATTCCCATCCCAGCTCCTGATTGGCCAGTTCCGATACGTAGTAACCGGTAGTATAGGTGTCGCCGAAGTTGTACGGACGGGTAGCCAGCAAGCCGAGCGTCTTGTAAGGATCGACGGACTGGTTGGACGTTTCTCCGTATCCCACACGCAACTTAAGCTGATCCACTTTCGGGAGCAAGCCTTCCATGAAACTTTCTTTCATCATATTCCAGCCGAGGGATACAGCCGGATATGTATGCCACTTGTGCCCCGGAGCCAGGCGTGAGGAAGCGTCGGCACGGAAGGTCACGCTTGCCATGTACTTGTCGTCATACGAATACATGGCGCGTCCCATCCACGACATCAATCCGGTTTGGTAATACCCCTGGTCGCCCGGTTTGACGGAGATTTCGCCTGCCGCCTGCCCCAGATTATAATACTGGAAATATTCGGCGGGAATATCTTTGGCGGAAACCGCCGACTTGTTGTATGTGGTCTGTTCGGCAGAATACATGCCTACAACGTTCAGCCGGTGCTTGTCCGCAAAGGTGCGGTCATAGGTCAGCAGGTTCTCGATCGTCCAGTTGGTGGTGAGCGTATTACTGATGGATGCGGACGATTCGGTGGTGGCATTCGTGCTGTTAATGCCTTGACCTGTGAAAGAACCGTTATTGCCCATGCGCAGACTCAGACCCAGATTGGCGCGGTACTTCAGCCCTTCTATGCCGGGCGCTTTTATTTCGGCATATACATTATTATATGTACCGAAATTCTTGTTCTGCTGAATCCACAGGTCTTTGGCCTCTTCCAGCACGGATTTCGTAATGACGAACTGGTCATCGGTAGCCATCTTGACTACTCTCTTCAACGTGCCGTCTTCATTGTAGGGGTTAATTATAGGCGTCATGCTCAGTATGCCGTATGTGCCTAATTGTCCGCCTTCGGTAATGTTGTAGGTGTTGTTGGTCACGAAGCCCGCCTTTACATACTTGCCTATCTCCTGGTCGATGGAACCGCGCAGAGAGATACGGTTGAATTGTTGCGTAGGTATCACTCCGCCATCATGATAGTAACCGGCTCCGAAGCTGTAGTTGTTCGCCTTTCCGCCACCCTGCACGCTTATGTCGTGGCTGGTGGTGATTCCTGTCTGATAGGTCAGATCCTGCCAGTCGGTATTCACGTCATCAGATTCATCTATGTTGTTGGAGTATTTGCCTACGGTCTTGCGGAGGGCTACAAATTCTTCGCCGTTCATCATCGGGTATTTGATGGCATTCCTGATGCCGAAATATCCATTGTAGGTCACCTGTGCCTTCATGTCCGTATACCCCTTGTTAGTCGTTATCATGATAACGCCGTTAGCGCCGCGCGAACCGTAGATGGCCGTCGAAGAAGCATCTTTCAGTATATCCATGCTTTTGATGTCATTCGGATTGATGTCCGATATGCTTCCGGCAAACGGAATACCGTCCAATACGACCAACGGATCGTTGCTGGCGTTGAGCGAGCGCGTACCGCGGATACGTATCTGCATGGATGCACCCGGCTTTGAAGAGGTTTGCGACATGTCCACCCCTGCCACACGTCCCTGCAAAGCGGAGGATATGTTACCTGTCTGCACTGCACGGAGTTCTTCGCCCTGCACGGAAGCGATGGAACCCGTTACATCCGATTTACGTTGCGTACCGTAACCAATAACTACAATTTCATTTAGCAGTTGTGTGTCATCTTTCAACGTAATACTAAAATGGGTCTTTCCCCCAACAGCCAATGTCTGGCTTTGGTAACCTATAAAAGAGATAACAAGTTTACCTTGAGAAGATACTTTCAAGGCAAAGTTCCCATCCATATCGGTAATAGTACCATTGGTGGTTCCTTGTTCCAATACACTGGCGCCAATTACCGGCTCACCCAAAGGATCATTAACTACACCTGTTACGGTGATCGTTTGCGCAAATGTCCACAGAGAGACAAAGCATAACAAAAAGAACAGACCTAACGGTCTCAAATAATAATTCGTGCTCTTCATGAAATCATTCATTTTAAATTAATAATATAAATCGACTAACTCTATTTTTATTTTATCACTACAATAAAATACATCTGTTTGAATTGCGAAGGTAGTGTGATTTTCAGATACTCTTTATGTCGTTTGTTTCATTATGATTGCTGATTGTAACATCAACTTTCGAAAATGTTACAAAAGTTTGCAGAAATGTAACACACAACAGATAAACATACTCTGAAAGGCCTCCAAAGGTATTTCCCTACTAAGAGTTCCTATATCGGAATAAGGTTCTCAGGATACATTTTTATAACCCGGTGTGAAATTCTAAAATTATCATGTACATTTGCACTAATGGGTTTTTTAATGCGTCAGTTAGAGATAAGATTCATAGACAAAGAGAGGTGTACATAAGCATGAGTAAACGGAAAACCATTATAATCGTAGACGATAACAAAGGCGTACTTACTGCCATTCAAATGCTCCTCAAGAATCATTTTGAGAAGGTCATCACTTTATCTTCCCCCAATACCCTCCCGACCGTTTTACGGAAAGAATATGCCGATGTAGTGTTGCT
>JAIRNG010000124.1 GCA_031258135.1 Mediterranea sp. (in: CFB group bacteria) | reverse complement strand
GTGACAGATGCCGGTCAGCGGCCACATGTCGTGCATGGTCCACACGACCGGTTTGCCCGACCGGAGTATTCTCCGTATGTCTTTGAGTGACAGCATGCCCTGATTGACCCAGTGAAGATGGATCACGTCGGCTTGCCTGAATTCGGGCAGGGAGGTGATGTCCGTGCCTGTGTTGGCGATGTCCACGGCAAACAGGTTGTTCCTCCTGAACCGGTTGGCCATCCAGATCACGGCGCGCTCCCACACGAAATTCCAGATGTTCAGCCAGCTTCGTTCCAACTGGACGACGCTGATGTTTTCCGTTTGCTTGTCGCGAACGAGGAGCTTGGCCTTGACGCCGTTATTCTTCAATGCTTCGGTGAGGCGGCCGGCGGCGATGGCCGCTCCTCCCATGCGGTCGGAAGTGTTGATCAACAGTACTCTCATATTGCTGTGTTTTCTGCAAATTTAAGGATTTCTTCATCACCTGCCAACATCTTTTGTCCCATGCGTTGCCGTTTCTATGCTCCGAAGTCTCCTCTCAGTGCGCGGCGGATGCGGCGGATGGCCTTTGCGGTGAATGAGTTTGTGCGGCGATAATAATCTTCGTATATCTTCCGGGCGGCTTTATTCTCTTCAACAGGGAAGATCTTCTCTACGGGCAGGGGTTGCATCCATAGCTGTGAACTGTATAGCCCGCCGCTCCCGCAGTTTGTGCCGCTTCCGTCGAACCCTTCGTTCCGTACGAGGGATTTGCCGGCGTTCAACGACAGCATGTCTTTAAGAAACAGGCCGGCGTTCCAGCGAATGGCCCAGGAGTTGTTCCTGCCCTCGGTCTGGCGGCGCAGCATGCGGGTAAAGCCATAATTCCCGTTGAAGTCGAACGTGCGGGTCAGTCTGCGCTCTTCCAGTTCGGCAAGCAGGGCCTTACCGTCCGGGTTGAAATGCTGCCAGGCCCTTTTCCAGGTTGCCCATCCCCAGCTTCCGGTCCATTTGATTAGAAATGTATCGGGTAAAGAAGTATCCTGGGTAAAGTCGCACGCCTGAATATGTCCCACGCGCGGTTCGTCTTTATAGGTTTCGAGGGCGTCGTTCATGAACTGAAGAAAGTACGGCGCTACGACCAGGTCATCTTCGAGTACGATGACGCGGTCGTGAACGTCGAGCGTTTGGCTCACCCCACTGATGATACTCTGCGCCAATCCCTTGTTTTCGGTTTGCTCAACGATGGTAACGGAGGCAAAGCCCGTAATCCCGCCGGAAAGGATATGGCGCACTTCCTCCACAGCCGGGATGTCTTTTCCGGTTTTCGCCGCATCGGAGTAAATGATGAGCCGGCTCTCGGCGGCCAACGGGTTCAGTCGCAAGGATTCGATGATCCGCCGGGTGTGTTCGGGGCGGTTGTAAACAAATAATAATATGGGGCTGTAGGTTTTCATATTTATATATAGTTTACCGTGGATAATATATTCTTTCGCCTTGTCTTGTGAATATAGCGAGTTTTCTTTATCAGTCTGTAACAAATTGAAATATAACTGGCACAATCTTTAAATTTCTTATGGCCAAGTGCTTTTAATGCCTTTTGAATTCCGGCTAATATGCTATATCTGAATGCTTTATGAAATGAATAGTTGATGTTGGCATACTCCGATAATAGATATACTTCCTCCGAGCGGAAGAAACCATTTCTGTCCACGGCTCTGTTTTCTCTATCATGGAAGCCAAAAACACGGGGGACGTATGCCGTCTGGTATCCATGGAACAGTACCCTGTTGATATAATCTTTATCTTCTCCATAATGATAAAATAAGGGAGAGAACTTTCCAACTGTTTGCAATACATCAGTAGGTATTAGCCAAAAGGCGGCATTAATAAAATTACATTCTACAAATTCGGAATCGGAGGGGATTTCTTTCAGCGAGGCTACCTTTGCATAGGTGGCAAATCCACGGTCTAATTCTTCTCCTTTTCCGTTTATATGTACCGGCGACCACACACCGTATTGCGGATGCTTCAGGCTCAGTTCGGATAATGTGCCGATCACTTGACTGTCGATCCACGCGTCCTGATTCAGTAGGAATACAAAATCGTAATCTTCCTGTATCGCTTTTTGGAAGCCAAGATTGTTGGCTGCTCCAAATCCGAGGTTCTCCTTGTTCTCTATCAGTTGTACTTCAGGGTATTCCGTCCTGATGCGTTCCACGGTATGGTCAGTAGAGTCATTGTCAATGACCAGCACGGACACTGGTTGGTCGGAAGAACGCAGGCTGTTCAGGCAAGGTGTGATCCACCGTTCGAAATTATATGATACGATGATGACCAGTACTTTCATAGGTTCAGGGATAGCTTTTTTATTTCATTTTCATACGAAATGTCTTGTGGCTTGCAATGGTTGTTCCTTATCAGCTCTTTTACATTTTTTTCCCCATTGACGATGGCCTGTAGTATATTTCCCAGTTTTTCGGGATTATCCGAGGGTATGATTTCTCCGCTTCCTTTGGCTATCATTTCCCGTGCTATCCCGACGTCAGTGGAGATGATGTAGTTTTTAAAACGGGTGGCCTCGGTAAGGACAATTCCATAGGATTCGTAGATGGCCGTATGCACAAATACACTGGCTCTGTCAAACCATTCCCAATACGCTTTTCTGTCTTTGATTTCGCCGGTAAAAATGATATGCTCTTTCAGTTGGGGGTACTTTTTGAAGTATCCGTCGATATACTTCTGAAAATCGCATTCGTCACTTTCGATTGGGCCGATCAACACCAGTTTCCAGTTTTTCAAGTCAACATTGGCTGCCGCTTCCAACAATAGTTCTGTGTTTTTTTGTTTACTGCCGATTCTTCCTGAAGCAATCATTATATTCTCTTTTTCGGTAAGCGGGCGTTCGGAGGGCGAGTCGGATTGGTACAATTCTTCATCAAATCCCATAAGTATAAAGCGCATTTTATGGCTGTATTGTGGATATCGTTCGGTTAAGAAATCGTATAGATCGGGGGTTTCTACACATATTTGGTCTGTCCGTTTCAGTAATGAGGATATGATTTGTGAAATCGTCCGGTTGGCTTGTCTACGAACAAGGCCTCCGGATGGACGTTTTAGGGCAGCAGCTATGCCATAGCCATCGGTTCTTAAAATGAATGTGCCTTTTTTATTGAAAAGTTTATAGATTAAAGCGAAGAGGACTGTCTGATAAGAGATGTGCATCCGTACCAGGACATCCATCCGGCTCGCATTTCTTATGCAATATATAAATAAATACCACGCTCCTCTGAAGGAAAAGTTGTTCAGCTTTCCTTTGTATTTTAATGGGGTCAGTTCAACATCCAGATATTGGGGCGCCAGTTTTTGTGTATCACTGGTAACGTGATATATAATAGATGGGTTAAGCCCGTGGTGTTGAGCTATATACCGCGGAAATATAAAACTATCCTTATACAGCTCTTGTTCTTTGAAAACATTATGTATGAAAACCAGATTTTTCATTTTTTCTTCTTCAAGATAAAGGCTATTGATTCTTTAAATATAACAGAGTTCGTTAGCCACATAATTCCTGTATAGAGCAGTGCTGCTATACAAATTTTAGCTATGATGACAGCGTAAATATTGTCGATGTAGCTTGTAATCCATCCCGTTAGTAGCATGATGGCAGCAGTGATTACCAGATAGGGTGCAACGTCTTTGAGCGCATCCCATAATTTTATACTGATTGCATGCCAGGCAAAATAATGCCATATCAGCAGCCAAGCAATGTTGA
This sequence comes from Mediterranea sp. (in: CFB group bacteria), assembly GCA_031258135.1. GTDB lineage: Bacteria > Bacteroidota > Bacteroidia > Bacteroidales > Bacteroidaceae > Bacteroides. Next base: position 1,166 of record JAIRNG010000124.1, on the reverse strand, counting down.
TGCAAGTGTAAATACCAGCCATGGTTAATATCCCCCAAGGGTAAGATATGAGCATTGCTGCCAGTTGCACTAAACAGATCGCAATGGTATTCCACATATATGCTCCAGACCATCCTTTGCTGATAATCAGATTGGTGTATAGTCTCACGATGGGGTAAAATGCTCCTCCTACACATAGGATCTGGAGTATAGACGCGGCGAAGAGCCATTTCTCTGTGATTGTTATTATGATTAACTCCTTCGATATCAGCGAAAGGCCGAGCATAACGGGAAAAGACACAAATGCTGTGAAACGAAGCATTTTGCGAAAGATATAGCGTTGCCGTTCCTTGTCTTCCTTTACTTGCACCAGAATAGGTTGTGCCACTCCTTGTAACATTTCGGAGATAAACGAGTAGCCCCTCATGTTCCAGTTGCTGGCTTGATTGAAATAGCCTACCGCTTTCTCCGAATAGAATCTGCCCAGCAGAACAGAGAGCAAATTGCTATTCAGATGCGTGAAAATATTCGTTATCAGCAGTTTGCTGCTAAAGCCAATCATGGACTGTAGTGGTTTAAAATTGATTTGAAGCGTGGGTCTCCAAGGAGAGAAGCACCAGTAACAAATTGTCAGGGAAGATATATATACGAGGCTTTGAGTGGCAAGCGCCCAATAGGCTAATCCCGAAAGCGCAAGTGTAATGCCAATGATGCCCGAAAGTGCAAGGCTAAGCATTAGGGCAAATACTTTTTGTTTTACTTTCAAATTGCGGAAGAGATAGGCATGTTGTGCTGTTCCTAAACTTGAAATGAAGAATCCCAAAAATGAATAATGGGCAAGCAGTGTTAGCGCAGGCTCGTCGTAAAAGTCGGCAATGAGCGGTGCGCAGAAGAAAAGGATGATATACAGGATCGATCCGGTGAATGTGCTGAACCAAAATACGGCATTATAGTCCTCGTGGTCGACTTCCTTTTTGTTAGCTATGGCAATAGTAAATCCACTTTCCTGAAGGCTGGCTGCAATTTGTGAGAAAATAGCGAGCATTCCCACCATCCCATAATCATTGGCATCGAGAATACGGGCCAGAAAAATCCCGAAGACAAGGTTTAGCAATTGCTGAACGCCATTACTCAACCCGCCCCAGAATAGCCCTTTGGCTGTTTTCTCTTTTAATGTTTCGCTCTTA
>JAIRNG010000101.1 GCA_031258135.1 Mediterranea sp. (in: CFB group bacteria) | reverse complement strand
TCTCGAAAAAGTGTGGGACTTGTGGGACTTCTGTGGGACTTTTTTCGAAAGTCCCACACGCCATAACACCATGTAAATCAAACCGTTAACAGGCCTCTGTGGGACTTGTGGGACTTTTTAAGAAAAAAAACGCTATGTAGGGGATGGAATTTTCTTCATCCGTATAGCCTGTAAATCGGTTGGTTGATATTATCTCATGCAGGATTTAACTGTATCGGGCGTGCTAACAAATACGCCGGCAACAGTATAATTGATTTTACCTTTTCGCCTTCTTTTTCCTGTTTTACTGTTTTATTTCGCAGAAATTATTTATATTTGATTATTGAAATAAACAAATATAAAAAATGAACGATAAATACGTGATTAACATTGGTCGTCAATTAGGTAGCGGCGGTAAGGTAATAGGAGAAAAGCTGGCAACGCGCCTGGGAATATCTTTCTATGACAAAGAATTGATCAATTTAGCCTCAAAAGAAAGCGGATTGTGCAAGGAATTGTTTGAAAAGGCGGACGAAAAGCCATCGCAAACGGTCATGGGCGGACTTTTTAGCGTACACTTTTCTTTATTTACAGACAGTTCTTTGTCATATACGAACTGTTTGAGCAACGATGCATTGTTTAAGATACAGAGTGATGTGATACGTAAATTAGTCTCTGAAAAATCCTGTTTGTTTGTAGGACGATGCGCCGACTATATTCTACGGGAAAATCCGCGCTGTGTGAACGTATTCATAATAGCTTCCATGGAAGACCGTATAAAAAGGTTATGCGAAACCGAACATTTATCAAAAGAGGAAGCGGAGGATTTGATTTCAAGAACGGATAAGAAACGTTCCGAATACTACAATTATTATAGCTATAAAACATGGGGAGCCGCATCTACTTATCATTTATGCATTGACTCTTCTGTTTTGGGTATTGACGAAACCGTTTTATTTATTGAAGAGTTTGCCAGAAGAAAACTTGGCCTTAAATAATTTTATTTATATTCAGACAGCCTTACGTGGAAAATGTCGAATCCTTTCCGACAGGGATGCGCAGCGGCATCTTAAAAAAAACATGCCGATTAAAAACAATTATCCGGCAAAAATGTTAGCATTGTAGTATTAACTCTAAAATAAATTTATTATGAAAGGTCTTAATGTATTGGCAGCTTTCCTGGGTGGCGCGGTAGTAGGCGCTACATTAGGTATTTTATTCGCTCCTGAAAAAGGAGAAGACACTCGTTCTCGAATTGCTGAAATACTCCGCAAAAAGGGTATCAAACTTCATAACGACGATATAGATACGCTGGTAGACGAGATTACGGCAGAGATTAAAGGCGAATAAAAAAAGATTTAGAGCAGAACCTTCATGTTTACAGGCGATAACAATATTCAAAACATCCGTCAACTCATTAAAGAGTTGAAAACATACGTAGAGATGCAAAAGGAGTATACCAAACTGGAATTAACCGAAAAAATTACCGTTCTCCTTTCCACATTGATACTTGCTATCGTACTTATTCTGTCAGGCTTGATGGTTCTGTTCTATCTGTCTTTCTCTTTTGCCTGTCTATTGAGTCCTTATGTGGGTGGACTTCCGGTCAGTTATGCGATCATTGCAGGCATAGTCCTTCTTTTCGTGGTCGTAGTTATCATATTCCGGAAGAAGTTTATTATAAACCCGATAGCCAATTTCCTGGCCAACCTTTTTTTAAAATAATCATCAAAATAATCAGGCTATGACCATTCGCACGAATCAAAAATACACATTAGAGGATATATCGCAACGTAAACAGGAAGTCTTGCAGGATATTCATACTCAGCATCAGGTCATAACCGGAATTTCACAGGAAATTTTCGCTCCATTCCTGCCGTCTTCAAATCAGGGTCATAGCTCATTGATTAAGAAGTTCTATATGGGTATGGCTATCTTTGATGGAATTATGGTTGGGATGAAGCTGTTCAAAAGTATCCGAAAAATATTCCTAAGAAACAGATAAAGAACAATCTTTCGCACAGGAGCTATCATTCTACTTAACTACTGATCCGCATCAGTTATATCATCTGTATGTTTTGTTCTGCGGGCAACTTAACAGAGAAATCATTGTTTTGCATGCCAAGTTCTTTTCTGAGAAATTCAGGCGTGTAACCTTTATCACTCATTGCGACCTGTTCCGGAGCGCCGGAACTGAGTAACTCCCCTCCCCTTATTCCTCCTTCAGGCCCCATATCAATAATGTGATCGGCCGTTTTGATGACGTCCAGGTTATGCTCGATGACGATGACCGTATTGCCTTTGTCCACCAACTTGTTCAGTACGTTCATCAATACGCGGATGTCTTCAAAATGAAGCCCTGTGGTAGGTTCGTCCAGAATGTAGAGGGTTTTGCCTGTGTCGCGTTTGGAAAGTTCGGTAGCCAGTTTAACGCGTTGACTCTCTCCTCCGGATAAGGTTGTTGATGACTGCGCCAATTTAATATACCCCAGGCCTACTTCCTGCATGACCTTGATCTTGTTCAGAATGTGCGGTATGTTCTCGAAGAACTCAACGGCGCGGTTAATCGTCATGTCCAGTATGTCGGCAATCGACTTGCCTTTATACCGGACTTCCAGCGTTTCGCGGTTATATCGTTTGCCGTGACAAACTTCGCATGGTACGCATACATCCGGCAGGAAGTTCATTTCTATGGTTTTGTATCCGTTGCCTGAGCAGGCTTCACAACGTCCTCCGGCAACGTTGAACGAGAACCGTCCGGGTTTATATCCTCTCATCTTGGCCTCGGGAAGCCCTACGAATAAATTGCGTATGTCCGAGAATACACCTGTATAGGTTGCGGGATTGGAACGTGGAGTACGTCCCAGGGGCGTCTGGTCTACATCGACAACTTTATCTATAAATTCCAATCCTTCGATAGCGTCGTATTCCAACGGTTCTTGCAAAGACCTGTAGAATTTCCGGGATAAAATGGGTTGAAGCGTCCCGTTTATCAACGTTGACTTTCCACTGCCCGACACTCCGGTTACGCAGATCAGTTTGCCCAAAGGAAATTCCACATCCACATTCTTCAGATTGTTTCCTCTTGCGCCGTGCAGCCAAAGCGACTTACCGTTACCGGAACGTCTTTTAGCAGGAATCTCTATTGTTTTCCTGCCGTTCAGGTATTGTGAAGTCAACGTATCTGTTGCCAACATCTGCCGGGGCGTTCCTTCAAAAACGACCTCTCCGCCCAGTCTGCCGGCTTTAGGCCCCATATCGATAACATAGTCGGCGGCAAGCATCATGTCTTTATCGTGCTCAACGACAATCACGGAGTTACCCATATCCCGCAGCTCTTTCAGTGAACTGATCAAACGCAGGTTGTCCCGCTGGTGAAGGCCTATACTCGGTTCATCCAATATATAGAGTACATTGACCAATTGCGAACCGATCTGAGTGGCTAACCGTATACGCTGGCTTTCGCCTCCGGACAGTGAAGCGGAGCCTCTGTTCAACGAAAGATAGTCCAACCCTACGTTGAGCAGGAATTTAAGACGGGTACGCACCTCTTTTAATATTTCCGAAGCAATCATATTCTGCTTGTCCGACAGATGCCTGTCGACATGCGTCAACCACTCATAGAGTTCCGAATTGTCCATCATCCCCAATTCGTATATGTTCTTGTCGTGTATGCGGAAAGAAAGCGCTTCCCTGTTCAAACGGGCGCCTTTACATTCCGGGCAAATGGCGGTCCGGGCAAACTGATCCGCCCATTTTTGCGCTGTGGCGGAAGCATCCTTTTCCTGCAACATGTAGATGTACTTCACCACTCCTTCGTAAGTCATAAAATAGTCGGACGAAGTGCCGATCAATGAGCTTCTGATCTTGATACGTTCGTCGGAACCATACAATATCTCTTCAATAACGCCATCGCCCAACTCTTTCAGCGGCGTTTTCAAGGTCGCTTCGTATTTCTCCAGCAAAGCGGATACCTGCCAGAATATCATTGAACTTTTGAATTTTCCCAATGGGGCGATTCCTCCATCATGAATGGATAACCCCCTGTCCGGTATGACTTTATCTATGTCTATCAGACTTACTTCCCCAAGTCCTTTGCATTTCGGACACGCTCCTTGCGGAGAGTTAAAAGAGAAGCTGTGCGGAACGGGGTCTTTGTATGACAGACCGGATAACGGAGACATTAACCGCTTGCTGTAGTGGCGCACTTCCATTGTATCGGCATCCAGGATCATCAATAATCCGTCACCCTGGCGCATGGCGGTAGCTACGCTTTGCTTCAGCCGCTTGTCGTCTCTGTCCGAAACCACCATTTTATCGACAACAACTTCAACGTCGTGATTCTTATAGCGGTCCAGCTTCATCCCATGCCTTATTTCCAGCACCTCCCCATCAACACGTACATAGAGATATCCTTTTTTCCGGACCTGTTCGAAGAGTTCTTTATAATGTCCTTTACGGGTACGTACCAAGGGGGCCAGCATGAATATCTTCTTGCCGGTATAATCTTTCAATATCAGGTCCAGGATCTGTTCTTCGGTATACCTGACCATTTTCTCTCCTGTCAGATATGAATAGGCTACACCTGCACGGGCATATAACAGGCGAAGGTAATCGTATATCTCCGTTGTGGTACCTACCGTTGAACGCGGATTTTTATTCGTGGTTTTTTGCTCGATGGCAATCACCGGACTTAAACCTGTTATTTTATCGACATCGGGCCGTTCCAGATTCCCCAGGAAGTTACGTGCGTAGGCTGAGAATGTTTCGATATAGCGCCGTTGTCCCTCGGCAAAAATGGTATCGAACGCCAATGACGATTTACCGCTTCCACTTAGCCCGGTTATTACCGTCAGGCTGTTGCGAGGCATGACTGCATCGATGTTTTTCAGATTGTGTACGCGGGCGCCATACACATTGATATATCCGGTTTCCTGCATTGTTTTATGTAAGACTATGATTTAAGTTGCAAAATTAGTGTTTCCGTTTTGAAACACAGAGACACGGAGGTTTATTTTTCAATGAAGAAGACGAGAGGTCACAGAGGCTTCGCTTGTATCTTGCTAAACACAGATTATAAAAATAAAAATCCGTGGAATCCGCGGAATCCGTGTCTAAATATCTAACGTTGACTTTTTTAGCTTTTCCACATTGTGTAAAGCGCCACGCCAAATTTTTTGCGCTTTCCTATTTAAAAATCGAACAGGCGCTAAGCTCTTAACCCGATTAAACGGTGCAAGTATCTGGTATAATTTGTACATTTGTGACCTGAATAAAACTCATTAAAGCGTCGTTGATGAAACCGATAAAACAAATCCTGTTCCTTCTGCTGCTCAGTAGCGTTTCTATGGCCGTATCCAAAGCCCAGGATACAAAACCGGGTCACGTGTTCCATACCATACAATCGGGAGAGACCCTGTACAAATTGTCCGGAATGTACAACATCTCCGTTAAAGATATCTGCAACGAAAATCCGGGCTTAAGCGCAGAGACATTCAGAGCCGGACAGGTTATCCGTATCCCTGTCGCCACAGTCATTACGGTTGGGAATGAGGGAACGGCTCAAATTCAACTGGAGGTGAAGCCGCGCTGTAAGGATATGCACAGGGTGAAGCGCAAAGAAACGATTTTCAGCGTTAGCCGTGAATACGGCATTTCCGGGCAAGAACTGATAGAAGCCAATCCGGAACTGAGGAACGGAATGAAGAAGGGACAATTATTATGTATTCCTTATCCTGAGACGATTCCGGTAGAACTTCCGGCAGAGAAAACCGATGTTATCCTTCCCCGGGAATTATTCCGTGAAAAGCAGAAAACAGTATATCCCATACATACGGTAAAGGCTGCATTGATCCTGCCCTTTCTTGTAGAAGAAGAACGCAAAACAGACGCCGTTCGCATGATAGAATATTATGAAGGATTCCTGATGGCCGTAGACAGCCTGAAACGTAAAGGAACTTCTATCGATCTTCATGTTTATAATTCGGGGGGGGAGCATGCGTCTATCGCTCCTGTTCTTGCAAAAGAAGAGCTGAAGAACATGGATATTATTTTCGGGCCTCTCTATAAACAGCATATCCGTCCGTTGGCCGCTTTTGCCGATGAGCATGATATCCGTCTGGTTGTTCCCGTCCTGAAAGATGATGAAGTTTTCCATAATGAGCATATATATCAGGTCAATGCTCCGCAATCTTATCTGTACTCGGAAGTGTATGAGCGCTTTACCGGTCAATTTCCCAATGGAAATGTGATTATCCTGGATATATATACGGAAGAGAGGGATAAGGGTGAGTTTGTCGAGGGATTGAAAATGGAATTGGAGGGAAAAGGGATTCCGGTACAAGCCGTAACGGATGCAAGCCTGTCGCAAACAGCCTTAAAAGATGTGTTAAGAGACGATAGAGACAATATTTTCATTCCGACATCCGGGAGCATAATTACGTTGAATAAAATAATGCCCCTATTGAAGGTGTTGCTCATGGAGAATCCCACAGCCCGGATCAGCCTTTTCGGATATCCGGAATGGCAGACCTGCATCAGCGACAATCTGGATAATTTCTTTGAGCTGGATACCTATTTCTACTCTTCATTCTATGCGAGCAATCTTTTTCCCGCCACTAAAGCATTTAATCAGGCATACCGCAGATGGTACTCCAAGGAGATGCTGACAAGCTATCCGAAGTATGGCATGTTGGGCTTCGATACGGCTTTATTCTTCCTTACCGGTTTGGACAGGTACGGCACCGGACTTGAATATAATCTTTCGTCGCTGGACCTGACCCCGGTCCAAACAGGCTTCAGATTTGAACGCGTGAACAACTGGGGAGGTTTTGTCAATAAGAAGGTGTTCTTTATACATTTCACCAGGAACTTTGAATTGATCAAACTGGATTTTGAACAACCGAAACAGATTTAAGATGCATCCGAAACAAAGCATACTCGCAGGAGCGCTCCTGATACTTTTCAGTCTGCCGGCTGTGGCGCAGGTTGGAGAAATGCGCAATAATTTCGCTGTCGGATTCAATGGCGGGATCAACATCAATAGTGTGTCGTTCACTCCTACGATAAAGCAAGGCAGCCTGACGGGAATCACCGGAGGGGTAACGGCCCGGTATATTTCCGAGAAATATTTCTCCATGATCTGTGGTATCCAGATGGAGCTTAACTACTCACAGCATGGATGGAAAGAGAAATACGAAGATTCAACCGACTCTTACAGCCGTACGATGGATTATGTAGAGATTCCCCTTCTGGCGCATCTGGCATTCGGCAAAGACAGAGGAATACAGTTTTTCCTGAGTATGGGGCCGCAGATCGGATTCCTGCTGAATGAGAGTGAGAAATATGAATATACGGGCGAAAAATGGGAGCCGCATACCGGCGTTAAAGAACAGTATGGAAAAATGGCCGATAATAAGTTTGATTATGGAATAACAGGCGGCGCCGGACTTGAACTGAGAAGCAAAGCCGGTAATTTCCTGATTGAAGGACGGTATTATTTTGCCCTTTCCGACTTCTACGGCAATACAAAAAAGGATTATTTCCCGCGTTCCGCACATTCTGTCATTCAGGCGAAAATGACTTACCTGTTTGACCTGAGCAAGTGATTCTGTTTATTTCCCAATGGAAGGAGCGAAGGCAGGAAATCCTATCTAAAATGCCATATTTATGTTAAAGTATAACGGGTAGGCATTAAAAAAATTTGGCGCTATACAAACTTTTTGTACTTTTGTTGCAAAGTTCATTCTCCAAAGGGGAAAGGAAATCGAAAAGCGGTAAGCCTGTAGTGTTTGCCGCTTTTTGCATCTTAATACACATCAGAGAGTCTTCTTTTGATCTTGTTTTCAATTTTCTTACAGTTGTTCCCTTTTAAATAATATGCGGTTATCAGATAATAACTGGTACCGTTTCTTCTTGGTTCTAAGATAACAACGTAGGATTCTTCTCTGTCAAAAATGTAGGTACGTATTCCGTTTTTATCTTGAGTAGAAAAAACCTCAATCTTTTCCGGCGACTTTTCAATTATATGATGTTTAACCCAGTGAATCCTAATGGAACGATCTCTATCGTATTCGCGATGTGTTTCGTCCTTGTTCTCGGTTTTAGTCGTTAAATGTTCAAACAGGACATTCATTGTGTCTTCTCCGTCTTTGGGGGTTGGTTCAACGTTTTTTTGCCTAAAAGAGATTGGATTGTCAATAAAATCCCGTTTGAATATACCAGTAAGAGACTCTTTTCTTTTGATGGGCGTTAAATCGTCTAATTCCAATAATTGATTGTATTTTTTCAGCTTATTAAACATGCTTAAATCCTAATTCTGAAAAGATTAAATTTTGATTCATTTTTGGGTGTTTGGCTTAGCAAATCACAATTAGAGCGTTTTTTTATTTTTTCAATCAGTTTAATTTTAGGAATAGACTTTTGCTCCACATCATTGGAATTGTAAGAGATTGCTCCAATGAATAAATCACATAGTTGAAGAAAATCAACCTCATGTGACCTTATGTGCTGTATTTTCTTTATTGTACCCATTTTCACATTTAGGATATTTTTCAACTCATTTATTCTGTATACACTTAATTCATCTTTAATATCCAAGTATATATTATATTCATTGCAAATATCCAATTTATGGTAGATTAGCTGATAGTACATCAAATAATAAAACCTATCATAGTCGTTTCCACATTTTTCAGCAACAAAGCGGCTCTTATCAACTAAAACAGCTCTAAAATTCAAGTCCATTCGATCAAAAAAGAAATCGACTAAATCCAAGTAAAAGGGATAGTTCCATTGATTTAGATTTGTCCATTTGATTTCTAATGAGTTTTTATGCTTCCGCCTCATTTCCTTGATATCTTCCTTGAATCTTTTAATTCTATTGTAGGGAGCAGAGATATACCCAAGAACCATAAACGACTTATGATCATTTTTTAAGTGACAACTTTCATCACAGTAATAATTGTAGGTGTTTTCATTCATATCATTTCTCGTTATTATTGCAAAAAAACATTCAATCAATGGTCAATCCGGTTTCTTTTACCGGGAAAGTATTGATATTTAACGAACATACGTTTGTATTCAGCAACGTAGAATGCAAGTGATTCTGTTTATTTCCCGATACAATAATAAGCGAATCCCTGTTCCTCCAGCTCTTTCTTTTCATAGATGTTCCGCCCGTCGAAGATAACAGGGTCAGACATGGCTTTGCGGATCACAGGCCAGGACGGTAAACGAAACTCTTTCCATTCGGTGACAAGCATCATGGCGTCTGCGTTGAGAACAGCGTCATACATGTCCCGGGCGTAATGAACGCGATCTCCTGTCTTTCGTCTTGATTCTTCCATGGCTACAGGATCATACACACGTATCTTACACCCGGCGTTCAACAGCTTGTCGATAAGTACCAGGGAAGGCGCTTCGCGTATGTCGTCCGTTTCGGGTTTGAAAGAAAGCCCCCATAACGCAATCGTTTTTCCTTTCAGGCCGCCGTTGAAGTATTTATTCAATTTATGGAACAGGACGCTTTTCTGATCCTCATTGACTTCATCCACCGCCTTTAACACGCGCATGTCATATCCGTTTTGTCCGGCTGTCCGGATCAACGCCTTTACATCTTTCGGGAAGCATGAACCGCCATAGCCAATGCCGGGATACAGGAACTTGCGTCCGATACGGGTGTCCGAGCCGATGCCATTCCGCACCATGTTCACGTCGGCGCCAACCAGTTCACAAAGGTTGGCTATGTCATTTATGAAACTGATGCGTGTGGCCAGCATTGCGTTTGCTGCATATTTAGTCATTTCCGCCGAAGGGATATCCATAAATATCACCCGGAAGTTATTTAAAAGGAAAGGTTTATACAGTCTGGACATGAGTTTCTCCGCACGTTCGGATTCCACTCCTACGACCACACGGTCCGGGCTCATAAAATCGCTGATCGCATTACCTTCTTTCAGGAACTCCGGGTTGGAGGCGACATCAAACCCGATATGAACGCCCCTCTTATCTAATTCTTCCTGAATGACAGCCCTTACTTTTGCGGCCGTACCTACCGGAACCGTACTCTTCGTAACCACCAATACGTAGTTGGTCATGTTCCGGCCTATCGTACGGGCGACCTCCAGCACATAGCGCAGATCCGCACCGCCATCCTCATCCGGAGGAGTCCCCACTGCGCTGAAGATGACCTCTACCTTATCCGTCACACTTTCCAGTGAAGTGGTGAAATTCAGCCGGTTGGCTTTAACATTACGCAAAACCATTTCTTCCAGTCCATTCTCGTAAATAGGTATAACGCCTTTCTTAAGGGATTCGATTTTATCTTTGTCGGTATCGACACACGTTACTTCCACTCCGATTTCGGCAAAACATGCACCTGTAACCAATCCGACATATCCGGTTCCAACGATTGCTATTTTCATGATGCGTACAGAATGTATTATTCAAAATGCCAGGCCTCGGAAAACAGGACGGCCTGCCTGTCTTTCCCGGAGATAATCAATTGAGACTCGGAAACAGGCCAGTCTATGCCCAACGAAGGATCATCGTACCGGATGCTCATTTCGGCCTGCGGCGTATAAGCGTTATCTATTTTATAGGAGAATATCGCTTCTTCGCTCAGCACGAGGAAGCCGTGGGCAAATCCCCTGGGTATGAAAAACTGCCGTTTGTTGTCTTCACTCAACTCTATTGAAACATGTTTTCCGAAGGTTGGCGATGATCTTCTTAAATCAACAGCCACATCCAGAACCTTTCCCTTGATTACCCGAACCAGTTTGGCCTGGCTATGCTCTCCTTTCTGATAATGCAATCCCCGGAGAACGCCGAATGAAGATTGGGATTCGTTGTCCTGGATGAAGTTCACTACTCCGACGTTCGAATCAAATTCTTCTTTCTTATAGGCTTCGAAGAAATAACCGCGGGAATCCGATAACACATCGGGCTCAATGATCCGGACTCCATCAATCTCTGTTTGAATATAGGTCATAAGATGTTTAATATTAATATGGTCAGAACAATTATGCAAAAATAGGCATTTTTGTCAAAGTCCCATCCTGCTGAAGAGATATTTGACCCAGTGGTTGGACATGGAACAGAACCAGATCATGGGTATGAAGCAAAACAGGAAACGTTTGGCCGAGTAAGCCAGCACATTCTGAATGGTGTCCCACTTATAATCAATCTGGTAGAGGGCTATCATGTACAGAACGGAAGAGACCGTGATCATTCCCAGCAGGGCGGCATTATCTTTCCTTTTTATCAGATACCAACCGTTGATGAGCGTCGAAATCAGGAAAGCGGCAAACGTCCAGCCGTAATAGAGCGTATTCGAGTAATGTGATTTCATATACTCCCATATCGCACCTGCCTTTTCCGCGTCCCAATAAGGATGGAGTATCGCGATACTTTCCGCATGGAAATGACTTGCTTTCTCAAAAATCATCCACAACAGAGCCGGAATGAAAGAAAAGGCCAGGGGCGGCATGTTCCGCCAACGCCGCCCCTTTACGGCGTCTATGAAAACGGCAAGAAGCGCCGCCAGAATAAATACGACGCCATCCGTACGCGTCCAGATGTTCAGGCCGAGCAGCAGTGAACCGAGATATAAGTCTTTCCTGTCCCTGCCTCCGAACCATATAGCGACATAGATGATTCCCAGCGACGCACTGACGGCATGTATGACATTGGTGGCCGACAGGGAGGAAAACGCAAGCATTTCCGGAGTGATCATCATGAAGAAAGTCGCGGCGGCAGCTCCCGTTTTACTGACAACACGTTTCATGCTTCCATAGAAAGCAATCAGCAGGGAGAGATACATCAGCGCCGGAACTAATTTTGACGTTTCCGCCCCCATCAGATACACGTAAGCATAACTCAACTGGACCATCGGGGCATAGACGATGTAACTTCCGGCATCGTGGATATGGGGCATATAATCCGACTGAAACAGGCTCAGCCCTTTCAATGTATGCTCCTGCGCAATGACGTACCCGATGGTGTCGAATCCGGCAAGGCTGTCCCTGTCGAATGTGGGGAAATACATGCACTTGGTGAAGTTCATGTACTCAAAATAGGCGATAAGCGCAATGAAGAAGAGCCAGACCAGGTTATAACCGGCAGGTTTGATGCGGAAAGCGCTTTTATGGTGTGCGGTTATTTCATCTTTTCGCCGGTATAACAGAAATGAGAAAGCCAGGATAAGGAGAGAGGCTGTAATCAGTACGCTTACCACGGTCAATGGAACGCCAAACAAGTTGATTGCAGCCATCATCAGGGTTTCGATTCCCATGCCGGTTGGAAAAGCAAGGCCGGCCTGTTCGCTCAGGGAAAACCGGATGGAAAGAAGATTCAGGGCGAGAAAGCCCATAACGAATAAGAGTATTGTTCCTGTGACAAGCATAAGCCGTTATTTTTTGCGGGGAGTGATGGGAAAGACGCCATGCCGGACCGCCGGGTCGACCGGATAAGGGAGTCTGTCGGCGCCTATTCCGTTGACGATGGCGACATGGGTTATCCGGCCGGCATATTTGCCGGTTTCCGGTTCATCGGTCCGTATAATCCTGCGGGGATAGAGGAAACGTGTTGCGTAGATTTTATTATATATCTCCTGGGTGAACGGGCTGTCTTTTTCCTTGAAAGCCTCCGGGGCGGGATAAAGAATAACGGCGTCTTCGGGCGTCGCCTGTTTGAGATGCAAAAGATACACATAACTCATGCCGAGTTTCTGTTGCATTTTCTGTTCAAAAGTAAGGCCGGGATGTTTTCTGACGGTCTCCATGTTGCTTCTCAGCATATCGTACACCCAACGGTATCCGGGCTGCTTCGAAAGCGTATAACGAACCAGGAACAGGACAAGAACAAGATATACGATGTTTTTCAGGACAGACGCGGCGTTCATCTTCTGATAAATTTATATCTGACCAACAGGCGGATGGCTTCAATCCCGTCAGACCACTTTATTTTTTTCCCTTCTTTTTTGGAACGGGGATAGTAGCGTATCGGAACTTCTTTGATTTTGTAACCTCTTCCCAGCACCTTTGCCGTTACTTCGGGACAGAACCCGAACCTGTCGCTCGTAAGGGGAATGGATTTGAGCAGGGAAGCGTCGAACATTTTATAACACGTGGGTTCATCCGTGATTTTCTGTCCGAACAGCAGGCTTGTTATCAGGGAAACTAATCTTCCTCCCCAGTAAAAGGAGCGGTAGGAGTAGTTGTTCTTCCTGTTCAACAGCCTTGAACCGTACACAACCTTGTACGCTCCGGACAAAATGGGCTGCAACAATGCGGCGTAATCGTCAGGGTCATATTCCAGATCGGCATCCTGTATGATGATGACCTCGCCCGTGGAATATGCTATGCCTGTCCGGACGGCATATCCCTTGCCTCTGTTTTTATTGAGTTCAATATGTTTGATAAGCGTACCGGGGTGCGCCGCCATCGTTCTTTTGACTTCCCTGTCCGTACCGTCGGCGGAACAGTCGTCAACAACGATGATTTCTTTCCCTATCCCGTCCGGCAGTTCCGCACGCATCACTTTCTCCAGAACCCGGGCGATTGTTCCGGCTTCGTTGTAAGCGGGTATGATGATGGATAATAAAGACATTGCTATTTAAAATTTCCGTAATGATAATCATTTTTTTTATTTACTCTATGTTTTTTGGAAAAAAGATATTTTTTTTAAGCAGAATAAAATATCATATCAATGCTGCAAAAATTACGTAGCGTTTTTCTCGCCGAGAAAAGCTCCCTGTTGAAAACGTAGCGTTTTTCTCGCTGAGAAAAGCTCTACGACAAATTCCGAACCGCAGATTAACGCAGATTCCCGCAGATTTTTAATTTTAATCTTAATCTGCGGGAATCTGCGTTAATCTGCGGTTCAAAACCAAATCTGCGGTTCAAAACCAAACCTGCGTTTCAAAACAAATCACCTGTGTTTCAGAAACAGGTTCAACTCATCCAACTGCGATTGTTCGAGCGCGGAGGGAGCATCGAGCATCACGTCGCGGCCCGAATTGTTTTTGGGAAATGCTATACAGTCGCGGATGGAATCCAGTCCGGCAAACAATGAAACGAAACGGTCGAGGCCGTATGCAATGCCGCCATGCGGAGGCGCGCCATATCCGAACGCATTCATCAGGAAGCCGAACTGCTCCTGCGCACGTTCGGGGGTAAAGCCCAGCAGTCCGAACATCCTGGCTTGCAGCGCGCCGTCGAAAATACGGATAGACCCCCCTCCTACTTCCACGCCGTTGATGACCATATCGTAAGCATTCGCACGGACGGCGCCCGGGTCAGTGTCCAACAAATGAATATCTTCCGGTTTCGGCGACGTGAACGGATGGTGCATGGCCACGAAGCGTCCCTGTTCCCCATCCCATTCAACAAGCGGGAAATCCACCACCCACAGGCAGGAGAACCTGCCCTTGTCGCGCAAGCCCAACTGCGCAGCCATTTCCAGCCGGAGTTCGCCGAGTTGCTTACGGGTTTTCATCACGTCATCGCCCGACAGGATCAGGATCAGGTCGCCCGGCTTCGCGCCGAAAGCATCCCTCATCTGTTGCAGCGCCTCCTGCGGATAGAATTTATCTACACTCGACCGCACGCTTCCGTCGGCTTCCACACGGGCGTACACCATTCCTTTCGCGCCGATCTGCGGCCGCTTCACAAAGTCGGTCAACGCATCCAGTTGCTTACGGGTGTAGACCGCCGCGCCTTCGGCGCAGATGCCGCCCACGTATGCCGCATCGTCAAACACGCTGAAGCCGTGACCTTTCATGATGTCCGCCAGCTCGACAAATTTCATCCCGAAGCGCGTATCCGGCTTGTCGCTGCCGTAATATTTCATCGCATCGCACCACGGCATACGCTGGAAAGCCTCCGTCAGCTCGATGCCCAGAACAGACCTGAACAAGTGTTTGGACAACCCTTCAAACACATTCAGGACATCTTCCTGCTCCACGAAACTCATCTCACAGTCAATCTGGGTAAACTCCGGCTGACGGTCGGCGCGCAGGTCTTCGTCGCGGAAACATTTCACGATCTGGAAGTAACGGTCGAAACCCGACACCATCAACAGCTGTTTCAGCGTCTGGGGCGACTGCGGCAGCGCATAGAACTGTCCCGGATTCATCCGCGAAGGCACCACGAAGTCACGCGCACCTTCGGGAGTAGAGCCTACGAGCACCGGGGTTTCCACTTCAAGGAATCCCAGTCCGTCAAGATAACTGCGCACTTCAATGGTCATCCGGTGACGCAGTTCCAGATTGGCGCGCACCGGATTGCGGCGCAAATCCAGATAGCGATACTTCATACGAATATCGTCGCCGCCGTCCGTATGGTCTTCAATGGTGAAGGGAGGAGTAGCCGACACATTCAGCACCTTCAATCCCGACACGATGATCTCGACGTCGCCGGTCGGCATGTTCGGGTTCCTGTTGAACCGCCCGTTCACCACACCCACGGCCTGAACGACGTATTCGCGTCCCAACCTGTTGGCTTCTTCACACAAAGCCGCATCGACCTCTTCGTTGAAAACCAGCTGGGTGATGCCGTAACGGTCGCGTAAGTCGATAAAAGTCATTCCTCCCATTTTACGGGAACGTTGCACCCATCCGGCAAGGGTGACCTGTTTGTTTACATCGGAGATGCGAAGCTCCCCGCACGTATGCGTTCTATACATATATATATTGTTTTAGGAGTTAGCGCTTCGCGCAGGAGGCAGGAGTCAGGAGTTAAGGAGTTATCACTCGCTGCGCTCGTTAGGAGTTAGCTCTGATGGTATTTTAAGCGCTAACTCCTTAACTCCTGCGCGAAGCGCTAACTCCTGTCTCCTGCATGAAGCGGCACAAATGTACGTGATATTTCCGATAAATCATTCCTTCTTTGTCAGTTTCCTGATCAACGATTTGTTTCTCCGGACAATATCGTCGACAATTGCGTCATTGATCATCTTTATACCGCTGAAAAAGTCTGCGGCGGTCGACAGCATGCCTGTCGCATCTTTCTCCTTCTCGCGCGGGACAACCATATTCAGTTTCCTGTTGATGATCTCTACATGGATGTCCGCACCCGTAACCATCGGTTCGCCGTCATAATGGGCGACCCCCGGCTCCGCACGGCGGATACGAAGGCTTTTGCACCTGAACGTCTTTATACGGCTATTATAATCAATGGTTCTGTTGAACAGCTGAAAAGCCAGCGAAGGGACATCCAGCACCGTGAACGGCTCAAGAATCGTAACGTCCAGCAGTCCGTCGGTGATCGTCGCCCTGGGGGCGATGTACGCGTTGTTCCCATATTGCGAGGCATTCCCGCAAGCAATCAGGAAGGCTTTATATTTCACCTTTCCGCCTTCTGTTTCCAACTCATACGTCTCCGGCTGATAGTTCAGGGCTTCCAGCAACGTCTTCTCAAAATAGGTCAACATCCCGCGCTTGCCGGCTTCGGCGAACTTAAAACTGATAAACGCATCGAATCCCACGCCGCAAGTACAAAAGAAAGGGGTTCCGTTTATCTTTCCACAGTCCACCTGCTCTATCAACCCCTCATTGATCACCTCGAGCGCTTTCCGCGTATCCATCGGGATTTGCAGATGCCGCGCCAATCCGTTTCCCGAACCGAACGGCAGTATCCCCAACGCCGTATCCGTTCCCGTAAGCGAACGCCCGGCCTCATTGACCGTACCGTCCCCACCAACGGCAACGACACTGTCCACCCCCGCCCTGGCGGCTTCGGCGGCAATCTCTACCGCATGCCCCGCATGTCCGGTGTACCTGATTGTCCAGTCTATGCCGTCCTTATCAATCCCCTCCTCTATCCGGCGGATAACAGAATCCTTATCCTGTATTCCGGAAACCGGGTTAATAATAAAAACAACGCTCCTTCTTTTCTGTATATTCATAAGCTTACTGTCAGGCAGACAAAAATAATACAAATCTCTCAAATGTCCTACCCACCCGTCAATCAAAAACGAAAAGCAAACTTTTTATGGACAGGGCGACATATCTAACTGGTTATTTTATTATCTTTGCCCCGATTTTAAAAAAACCAAAACATGGGATTACTGCAAGATAAACTGGTCAGGTATGATCTTCCCCAACGGGTGAAAGCAAAAGGCGTATATCCATACTTTCGTTGTATTGAAAGCGAACAGCACACCGAGGTGACTATGAGCGGCAGAAAAGTGCTGATGTTCGGATCCAACTCCTACCTTGGCCTGACAAACCACCCCAAAGTTATTGAAGCCTCAATCGAAGCGGCCCGCAAATATGGCACCGGCTGCGCCGGATCACGATTCCTGAACGGAACACTCGACCTTCATCTGGAACTGGAAAAAGAGCTGGCGGAGTTTGTCGGCAAAGCAGACGCCATTATATACTCCACCGGATTCCAGGTAAACCTGGGCGTCGTTTCCTGCCTCACCGGCCGTGAAGACTACGTGATATGCGACGAACTCGACCACGCCTCGATTGTTGAGGGACGCCGCCTCTCCTTCTCTACCGCACTGAAATTCAAACACAACGACATGGCGTCGCTCGAAAAGGAATTGCAGAAATGCAAACCCGAATCGGTGAAGCTGATCGTAGTGGATGGTGTCTTCAGCATGGAAGGCGATATCACCGACCTTCCCGGAATCGTTCGCCTGGCAAAACAGTATAACGCATCCGTCATGGTCGATGAAGCCCACAGCCTGGGAGTGCTCGGACATCAGGGACGGGGCGCGTGCGATCACTTCGGACTGACCGGGGATGTGGACCTCATTATGGGTACATTCAGCAAGTCGCTGGCATCCATCGGAGGTTTTATCGCCGCCGATGAAACGACAATCAATTACCTTCGCCATAATTCACGCTCGTACATGTTCAGTGCAAGCAGCACTCCCGCGGCAACCGCCGCCGCCAAAGCCGCCCTGCAAATCATGAAAACCGAACCGGAACGCATCCAACGCCTTTGGGATAACACAAACTATGCACTGGAGAACTTCCGCAAACTGGGATTCGAGATCGGCCGTACCGCCACCCCTATCATCCCGCTGTACGTAAGGGATATGGAGAAAACATTCCTGGTGACCCGGATGCTGTTCGACGAAGGGGTATTCGTTAATCCGGTAGTTCCGCCGGCATGTTCGCCGGAAGATACATTGATCCGTATCGCACTCATGGCCACACACACCATGGAACAAATAGACCATGCCATTGAGAAATTAGTCAAATGCTTCAAAGCATTGGACATATTGAAATAGCAACTCAATTCCCGCTTTCCACAATCTTGGCGTAAATGGCTCTCGGAGCATTCTTCAACTCCCGGAACTTCGCCGCATACGCTTTGGGAAATTCACTCCAATATGTAGCCCGGAGCAACTGGCGAAGCGCATAGCTTCCCGACTGGCCTTGATCATGGCAATGCTTTATCAGCGAGTAGACAGTCTCATACTTCCCGGGCGGGTTACGTTTCATGATCATAGCCGTAATCTCCAGCAAATGTTTTTTCGTAGCCCTTCCCGCCCTGATCAATTCCTGATCATATCTTCCTGATGGATACGGCTCCAACATATCCAGAAGCTGCAATAAAGTTTCCGTATGCTCTTCTTCATCAATATGGTTCAGCGTTTCATACAACATATCCAGCCACCGGCTGTCAATCACACCCGGCGTACTTTCCGGCGCTCCGTCCGTCCTGCACATTTCAGCGATATCTTCCACACTGATATTCCCGTTCCGGTAATAAGGCGCGAAGACATCGTAAATCTGTCCGGCAGAATCACCCCTGCGGATACGCTCCTTCAGATATATTTTATAGAAAGGCGATTTCCACTCGGATTCCTCCATCTCACTGATCACTTTCTCATAAAATGCGATGAACTGTTCCCTATCCGGATTCCGAACGGCATCGATGATTGCGTATGATACGGACTTTGCAGGTTTGGCAAGTACATGCTTTTTATTCCTGATAATCTTATTATAACTCTCATGGAACAGGAGTTCAAAGAAAAAGTTATATGCGTCCGCCCTTCCCTTCCGCTCCAATACGGAAATACCCAATCGCAAACAATGGAGTAATTCGGCTTCCGTCTTTTTGTTAGCGGCGATGACACTATTGAATATTGCCCTCGCCT
Organism: Mediterranea sp. (in: CFB group bacteria); assembly: GCA_031258135.1. Lineage (GTDB taxonomy): Bacteria > Bacteroidota > Bacteroidia > Bacteroidales > Bacteroidaceae > Bacteroides. Next base: position 6,908 of record JAIRNG010000101.1, on the reverse strand, counting down.
GAGACAGGACCTCGTCGAATGTATAAAGAAGCCCGGTTTGAGACAGAAGCCCGGCAAGATGTTCCATATCCCCCTTGTTCTTCTTAACAACAGCTTTGGCATAAAGTTCGTATAGCTTCCTTTCCGCTTTCTCGGTCTTCAGGCCTGCCAATCCGAGCAATGCTTTCTCCTTCAGCAATTTCCGGGGGCTTTCACTCAGTTCTATCAACCGCTCCTCATAAGCCACATTGCTAAAAACGTATTGAATGGCTATGGCTTGCAGGTTTATGATATTACTTTCCATGATTTCTTCCTGTAACTCATCCAGCCCCTCATATTTCAGTTCACAAAGCAATTCAAAACGCCTCAGGTTTTCATCCTTATCATTACATTCAAAACGGCCCGACAGGAGAGGAAGCATTTTATCTCCCAGATCATTCTTAATAATATCCATAACCTGTTCCGCCACTTCCGGCTGTTCATTTGCCAAAGCCCTGTCCAGATAGGGATAAATACGGAAGTCGTCAAAGAGTTTATCTTCACGGGCCTTCCGGACGATTTCCGGACCATTCTTTCCCGACCCGGTAAGCGCACCCATCAACGGCTTTAACTCTAAGAAAGAATGTTGCTTGACAGCTATATCGCTCATATTGAACAGCGGAACCTGTTCCGTTCTCTCTCCTCCGGGAAGAATGGTTTTCCCGTTCAAACGCAACAGATAATTAAGGGAAATATGTATTTCGGAGAAAAACGCTGTCATATCGGCAAGGCTACCCCCTTTTATCAACCCTTCCAAAGCCGGATAAAGGTTCCGGTACGCCACGTCTTCGTCAATACTCTTTTCAAGAACAGGCAACATCTTCATTATGCACGAATTGTTTTCTGCAAACAAGATGCCATTTGTTTCTATGTAATCTATTTCGGACTTCAGTTTATATAATAGTTCGACATTCATAATCTTGGTAACTTTTAATCAATACAAAAGGCGAATAATTCTATCAGGAGTAATAACGGACAATGGCTTCACCGAAAACAAAACCGGTCGATAGTCTTCATTTACCTCCACCAGCAAAGCGCATCCTACAGATTGAGCCGGCAATACGGCCCGCAACAATTCCGATGTCGGAGCGCCGTCGTCCGATGAGTCCCTAACGGTCAGCAAACCGCCATGCTCATCTTCCAGAACAAGATGATCGCCATGGATGAACGCTTTATGCAGTTTAATCAATAATGCAGGAGCAGGATTGGCCAAAGGCTCCCTGAAACTCTCTTTCATCCGGTTTACCGCATCGGTATAATCCGTTTCGGCGCTTTCAAGGAGAACAGCCATATCCTTTGAAGTAATCGCTCTTCTTTGCGTTTCCTTCCAACGTATTCTACAGTTTATCCTTCCCGGATAAATAAAAAGTATCTTCGGTTGCAACACATCATACTCAGTATCACAGCCTTTTATATATCGTATAGCGCATTTAGGACGGATTTTAGAGGTATAATGAATCTTACGGCTTTTCAGGTCAAACCAATAGCCTTTATCCATAAAAGTCTCTCTTTCATGCTCTCTTATACTATAGAACGACACCTGAAGGAGCTCGGCGTCTTCTTCATACATCTTATTTTCCAGAAAATCTATATTTTCCCATGGATAACCCAGGTGAGCTTCAATAAGCGAAGTTACATCAATATTCATACCCTCGGCGCGAAGTTTCAGGTACTTCTCGGCCTGGTCCAGCACAACCAACATGTAATTGATGTGCGCTAAAATGTCCGGATACTTTTCAGGAACGTCTATATAATAGAGAAGAGAAAACAAATGCCTGAAGTTTTTTATGACACCGGGTATACAATAGCCGGTTAACATTTCTACATCACAGGACAACTCTTCTGCATATTCCACATCGGTACATGCCATCCCTACCTGAAGTATATCTCCCAAAATTCTTTTCGCTTCTTTTATTCCCAGTTGTTGTGTTGATACTACAACATCCATCCGGCTTCTGCTTCTTTTTGCAAACTCCAACCCCTCTCTCATTTCATCCATGATTCAACCTCTATTTTTCAGTAATTCTTGCGTGTTAAGCCCGTTTATTCAGCGAAGATAAAAAAAATCCTCATAGCGTCATATATAAGACTATGAGAAAATTACAAAAAAATGCCTTCCAAACTGCTGGTTTGAAAGGCATTGTCTTTTGATTTCTTTCAGGATTGAGCGAAAAACGGGACTCGAACCCGCGACCCTAACCTTGGCAAGGTTATGCTCTACCAACTGAGCTATTTTCGCAATGCGGATGCAAAGATATTGAAATTCTCCAAACCTGCAAATAATTTATTTATTTTTTCTCCCGAAAACTCATTCTGTTTCGATAATCTTCGTACCGGAATTGCTTATAGATTTCGGCTTTGCCATCGGATGTCCACAGTGCAATGGCCGGATGATGGATACCATTGAACATGGTGGTCTTCACCGTTGTATAGTGTATCATATCTTCAAAAATGATCCGTTCCCCGATCAGCAGTTCATGGTCAAAGCTCCAGTTCCCCATATAGTCGCCACTCAGGCAGGAATTACCTCCCAACCGGTAGATATGGCGTCCGGCATCTCCCATCTCCGCTCCCCTGACCGCAGGTTGATAAGGCATCTCCAGACAGTCCGGCATGTGACAGGTAAAGCTAACATTCAGGATAGCAGTTTTGATTCCCCGGCTTTCAACAATGTCCACCACTTCAGAAGTCAATACTCCGGTTTGCCAGGTAAACGCAGACCCCGGCTCCAGAATAATCCGTAAATGGGGATAACGGGACTTCAATCCTTTCAAGAGTGCAATCAGATGATCCGTATCGTAATCTTTTCCGGTCATCAAATGCCCGCCGCCCAGATTCAACCATTTGATCCGGAAGAACCAACGCGAGAATTTCTCTTCTATATGCTGCAACGTATGTTCCAGCTCAAAGGAAGATGACTCACAGTGGCAGTGGCAATGAAAACCCTCGATGCCCTCCGGTAAAGAACCGGGCAACAAATCGGACGTCAGTCCGAAACGGGTGCCGGGAGCACACGGATTATACAGTTCGGTCTCTACCTCTGAGTATTCGGGATTAATCCGGATACCACAGGAAATCCCTTCTCTTGCAGCCATTGAATAGAACCTGTGAAATTGGGACAGGGAATTAAATGTAATGTGACTGCTGCAACGCATGATCTCCGGAAAATCCTCTTCGGTGTATGCGGGTGAATAAGTATGGGCTTTACTTCCAAACTCTTCCAGAGCCAGACGCGCCTCATAGACCGAACTTGCAGTGGAATGTTCGATATACTCCCGGAATATCGGAAACGAACGCCACATCGCGAACGACTTGAAAGCAAGAATGACCTCAACTCCGGCTTGCTCTTTCACATTTCGGATCAAACTCAGGTTCTTTCTTAAAAGATCCTCCTCCATGATATAACAAGGAGAAGGAAACTGAGAAAAGTCTATCATAGGACTTATAACTTACGTATTTAATATTTTCAGACGGGCAAAACGCAATAACAACTGCTTATCTCCTGCGTTACGGAAACGGATCGTAGCTTTCATATTATCTCCGGCTTCTTCAATCTTCATGACCTCTCCAACGCCGAAGCGTTCATGTTCAATCATTTGCCCCACCTGCAAATCGGGAAATGGCGCAGACGAGCGGGAGGCCGGGGATGGCAACATAGCCCCGACACGTTTCAACGTACGGGGAACGGCGGGCTCCGGAGAAGAAACAATCTTTCTCTCCCGTTGTTCGTTGCGGAATTTTTTCGCCCTTTCATCCACTTGGGTACGGATACCGGCCTCCTCCGGAAGAGATAAGTAACAGGTATCAATATCCCTGAGAAAACGGCTTGGACTGCTGAACTCCATCTTACCATACCGGAAGCGGGATTTCGCAAAAGATAAAAAGCAGTGTTCCTCAGCACGGGTAATAGCGACATAGAACAGCCTGCGTTCTTCTTCCATCGCCTGAGGAGATTCTATCATTCTATTTGGAAAGAGATTCTCTTCCAGTCCCACAACAAAGACATTCGGAAATTCCAGTCCTTTTGCCGAGTGAATCGTCATCAAGGTAACCTTCCTGTCATCACCCTCTTTATCCGAATCCTGATCGGTCAGCAAAGAGACTTCCGAAAGAAAATCCGTCAGGGAAACATTTCCGTTTCCCTCTTCCAGATGCTCCGAGCAAAAGTCATGCATACCATTGACCAACTCTTCTATATTCTCCTTCCGGCTCAGATTCTCCGGGGTATTGTCCCGGCTAACCTCATTCATGATGCCTGACTTACGGATGACCTCCACTCCAACTTCGTATGCATTCTTTTCATATTGCATGTCCATGAACGTTTCGATCAGTTCACGAAAGGCTTGTAACTTCGACAATGTACCCTTATTTATGTCCAAACCATAAGTTACAGGTTCTGTTATTACCTGCCATAAGCTCACATGACGGTTGACCGCACTGTCAATTATTTTGCCCAGTGTAGTATTTCCGATTCCACGCGCCGGATAATTGATGATCCGCTTAAAAGCCTCTTCATCATTAGGGTTCACGATCAACCGGAAATAGGCTATCGCATCCTTGATCTCCTTGCGGTGATAAAAAGAAAGGCCGCCATATATTTTATAGGGGATGGAGCGTTTGCGCAGAACTTCCTCTAATACGCGACTCTGCGCATTCGTACGATACAAGATGACAAAGTCAGCGTACTCATAACCTTTTCTGCAGCGCATTTCAACGATTTTATTCATCACAATCTCCGCTTCTTCCACATCCGAGTATGCCTGAAACACTCCGATCGCTTCTCCCCGTTCCTTTTCTGAAAAAACATCCTTCCGAATCCGCCTTTCATTCTTCTCAATCAGGCTATTCGCTGCACCCACAATGGTTTGCGTGGAACGATAATTCTGTTCCAGCTTGAATGTCTTTGTTTGAGGAAACAGATTAGGAAAATCAAGTATATTGTCAATATTTGCTCCACGAAACGAATAGATACTTTGCGCATCGTCACCTACTACACAAAGCATCCGGCTTACCTTGCTCAGTTGTAACACGATCTTATGTTGTGCAAAGTTTGTGTCCTGATATTCATCTACCAGAACATAACGGAATTGCGCGCGATATTTCTCCAGTATTTCCGGAAAGTCACGGAACAAGATAAAGGTATAAAACAGCAAATCGTCAAAATCCATGGCTCCGGATTGCCGGCAGCGATCCCAATAACGACTGTAAATATCACGTACGGCAGGCATATTGGCTGCATTATCACTTTCAAAAACCTCCTTACTTGCCGCATACGCAGAGGGCGAGACCAAGCGGTTCTTTGCATTCGATATACGCGCCTGTATGCTCCCCGGTTGATAGACTTTCTCATTCAGCCCCATTTCCTTAACAATGGAACGGATCAGGCTTTTCGAATCTGCCGTATCATAGATGGTAAACTGTGGCGTGAATCCCAGATGCGCAGCTTCGGCACGTAAGATACGGGAGAAGATCGAGTGGAACGTTCCCATCCACAACCGGCGGGCACGCTCCTCTCCTACGCTCTTGCCGATACGTTCCTTCATTTCCCGCGCCGCTTTGTTCGTAAAAGTCAGTGCGAGAATATTCCAGGGTTCATATCCGTGTTCGAGCAGATAAGCTATCTTATAAATCAATACGCGCGTTTTTCCCGATCCCGCACCTGCAATAACAAGCGACGGCCCCTCATTGTACATCACTGCAGCACATTGATTCGCATTAAGTTCATGGATATAATCTATTGACATTCTGTTTTATGCCGGTAATTGAATACTATTATTGATATTATCTATGCAAAGATAGAAGAAATTTCATTCACATCCGTACGATTTCACATAAGAGACTGCTATCTTTACAGACGAATTAATCATTAATACTAACAGTTATGACTCATGAAATGCCTAAACTTCCTTATGCAGATAATGCATTGGAACCCGTTATCAGTCAACAGACTATTCAATTCCATTACGGTAAACATTTACAGACTTATGTAAATAACCTCAATAATCTGGTATCCGGTACTGAATTTGAGGGGAAAACCGTAGAGCAGATCGTTGCTTCCGCACCCGATGGCGCCATCTTTAACAATGCCGGACAAGTGTTGAACCATGCGCTTTACTTCACTCAGTTCACTCCTGATCAAAGGAGCGCTGAGCCAACCGGTGAGCTTGCCGAAGCCATTATACGTGATTTTGGCAGCTTTGCCGAATTCAAAAAGAAATTTAACGAAGCGTCTGTAACATTATTTGGCGCAGGTTGGTCCTGGCTGGCAGCAGATAAGGACGGCAAACTGCATATCACCAAAGAGGCGAACGGCAGTAACCCTGTTCGCGCAGGATTGACTCCACTTCTCGGATTTGACGTATGGGAACATGCATACTACCTGGACTACCAGAACCGTCGCGCCGACCATATCGAAGCCCTTTGGAAAATTATCGATTGGGATGTCGTAGAAAAACGCCTCCTTACATAGCGTTTTTTTGCTTAAAAAGTCCCACAAGTCCCACAGACACCTGTTAACTGTTTGATTTACATGGTGTTATGGCGTGTGGGACTTTCTAAAAAAGTCCCACAGAAGTCCCACAAGTCCCACACTTTTTCGAGAGAATACATCTCTTAAAACATTTATTATCAACGACTTACGCCTAATAACCGGAATTAAGAAGAAAATGACTGACCGGCATATTTAAAATCTATCTCTTTGGCTTACGCCGCCCGCCGGAAGTGTTTGACGGACGATTGAAAAAGATAAGTCAACGTAATAATTCAATAAGTCAACGTAATAATTCAATAACTCGTTGACTTATTTGAATATTACGTTGAGATATTTAGTTAGATCGCCAATCTTTCCGATTTTGCAGGCAGCTTTTTGATTTTTGCAGGCAGCTTTTTGA
>JAIRNG010000049.1 GCA_031258135.1 Mediterranea sp. (in: CFB group bacteria) | reverse complement strand
AAAATTGAAAATTGAAAATTATGATGCCGCATGGAAATCCGTGTTCATCCGCATAATCCGTGTCATCCGTGTACCCATCCTAATTTTCAATTTTCAATTTTCAATTTAAGAAATCCGTGTCATCCGTGTACCCATCCTAACTTTCAATTTTCAATTTTCAATTTTCAATTCTCAATTTTCAACCGAAGAACATGTATCTTTGTACGCATTTCATTTTAAAGCAGATTTAAGCGATGCGTTACAGATTAACCTTTCCTTCCCGGATACATTCCGCCATTCGGTTGCCCTCATCCAAGAGTATAAGTAACCGTGCATTGATAATTAATGCATTGGCCCATGGCCGATTCACGCCCGATAACCTTTCGGATTGTGATGATACCCGTGTGATGGTCAAGGCGTTGAATCATGAGGGAGAGGACGTTATCGATGTCATGGCTGCCGGAACAGCCATGCGCTTTCTTACAGCCTACCTGAGTGTAACATCCGGTACGCATATCATCACCGGAACCGGGCGCATGCGGCAACGTCCTGTCCGGGTATTGGTGGATGCGTTGCGTGAGTTGGGCGCGCAGATCGAGTATCTGGAGCATGAAGGCTATCCGCCGTTGCGCATTACGGGCAAGACATTAACCGGACAAGCGATCCGCCTTAGGGGCGACGTCAGTTCGCAATATATCTCAGCTTTATTGATGATTGCACCTGTCTTGCAGCATGGGCTTCGGTTGTTCCTTACCGGCGAAGTCATATCCCGTCCCTATATCGACCTGACCCTGCAAGTGATGGCGGCATTTGGCGTACGGGCCGTTTGGGATTCCGGGAACAGCCTGATCATTGAGCACCAATCTTACCGCAGCGTACCGTTTACCGTAGAAAGTGATTGGAGCGCCGCTTCCTATTGGTACCAGATAACGGCTCTTTCCCAATCGGGCGAGGTCGAACTTCCCGGGTTGTTCAGGAACAGTTATCAGGGGGATAGCCGTGGAGCGGAAATCTTTTCCCGTTTGGGGGTGGGGACTACTTTTACCGGGCAGGGGGTGTTGTTGACGAAAACGGGCCGCCGCGTTGAACGCCTGGTAGAAGATTTCGTGGATATTCCCGATTTGGCTCAGACCTTTGTGGTGACCTGCGCCTTGCTCGATATACCTTTCCATTTCACCGGATTGCAGACCCTGAAGATCAAGGAAACAGACCGTATCGCCGCTCTCATTGCCGAAATGGCGAAGCTGGGGTATGCTATTTGTGAAAAAAACGGTTCGGAACTGATCTGGGACGGAGTATATATCCAGCCACAGGAATCACCCGTTATTGAAACCTATGAAGACCACCGTATGGCGATGGCCTTTGCCCCGGCAGCCATTTGCTGTCCCCAGTTAATGATTGCCGAACCGCAAGTCGTAACCAAGTCTTATCCGGACTATTGGGAGGATTTGAAAAAAGTCGGGGTTTGTTTGCAAATTGTCGGTTAACTTCGCTTACCTTATCCGGAAAAAGATATAATTTTGTTCCTTTTCAATAATAAACTGTTAAAACGCTATCGATATGAAAGCATTAGTGAAGCTTCACCCCGAAAGAGGGCTTTGGATGGAAGACGTTCCGACGCCTCGCGTAGGAGTTAATGATGTATTGATCAGGATAAAGAAAACTGCTATCTGCGGTACGGACCTGCACATCTACCGTTGGGACGACTGGTCGCAACGTACCATTAAAACGCCCATGGTCATTGGGCATGAGTATGTGGGCGAGGTGGTTGAGAAAGGAAAAGGAGTTCAGAATATCAGGATAGGCGATCGTGTGACGGGTGAAGGGCATATTGCCTGTGGACATTGCCGCAACTGCCGCCGTGGAAAGAAGCATGTTTGCGAGAATATCATTGGAGTGGGAGTGAATCGTGACGGCGCTTTTGCCGAATATCTTTCACTGCCTGCCGAGAATGTCGTACGGCTGGATCCCCGTATCTCCGACGAGATGGCCGCTATAATGGATCCCTTCGGCAATGCGACCCATACAGCGCTTTCATTCCCCGTTATCGGCGAAGACGTATTGATTACCGGCGCCGGATTGATCGGATCGATGGCTGCTGCTATTTGTCGCTTTGCCGGTGCGCGCTATATCGTAGTGAGCGATTTGAGCGATTACCGTTTAAGCATCGCTAAAAAGATGGGAGCAACGCTGACCGTAAACCCGGCAAAAGGAGAGACGATTGCCGGGGCTGTCGGGCAACTTAAAATGAGCGGGTTCGACATTGGTCTGGAGATGTCCGGCTCTCCCAAGGCATTTAACGAGATGCTGGACAGCATGTACAATGGCTCGCGAATTTCCTTGTTAGGCATACAGCCTGCCGGCACGGCGATCGATTGGGATAAGGTGATTTTTAAGGCCTTGACCCTGAAAGGCATATATGGCCGTGAAATGTGGGAAACCTGGTATCAGATGGAACAAATGCTGATTTCAGGAATCAATCTCTCGCCGATCATAACGCATCGCTTCTCCATAGACGAATTTCAGAAAGGATTCGAAGTCATGGACGGAGGAGAATGTGGAAAAGTGATTCTCAACTGGGATTAACGTTTCGGTGATGTGGGTATTGGTCATTATATTATTCGTTGTAGCGCTTATCGCTCTCATGCTGGGCTATATCCGGAACAGGAATCTGCAACGGAAGATAGAACGGGGTGAACCCGATCACATTCCCGGGGTGACCGGAGTCGACGCGGAATGTTGCGGCCGGCATCAAGTCTGTGAGAAGGAGAGGCTGTGGGCTGCTACGGGCAGGAAAACAGAATACTACGATGACGAGGAGTTGGATGACTATATCGGTGTATCGCCGGATGACTATACGGCTGAACAGGTCGACCGGTTCCGCGACATCTTCTACACCATGCAGGATGCCGACGTGGCGGGCTGGGTAAGGAGTCTGCAAATCCGGGGGATATGCCTGCCCGACGGGATAAAGGATGAGGTATTTCTTATTATGGGTGAAGGAGAGAGGGGATGAGGCTTATGGATCTTCTACAATATACATTCTTTCAACACGCTTTGCTGGGAAGCCTTTTGGCGAGCATTGCCTGTGGCATGGTCGGTACCTATATCGTTACGCGGCGGTTGGTCTTTATTAGCGGGGGAATCACTCATGCTTCGTTTGGAGGGATTGGAATCGGCCTGTTCGCCGGGATTCCGCCCATTCTGTCCGCGGCGGTATTTTCCGTGTTGTCGGCTTTCGGGGTAGAGTGGCTCAGCAAGCGTGGCGATATGCGTGAAGACTCTGCCATTGCCGTATTCTGGACGTTGGGTATGGCAATCGGTATTATATTCACGTTCCTTTCTCCGGGTTTCGCGCCCGATCTGTCGGCTTTCCTTTTTGGGAATATACTGACCATCACTCAGACCGACCTGCTGATGCTTGGAGGGTTGTCGGCATTACTGATCCTGTTCTTCACGTTATTCATCCACCCGATCGTCTATGTGGCATTCGACCGTGAGTTTGCCCGTTCACAAGGAATCCCTGTGGCGCTTTTTGAATATCTGCTGATGATGTTCATCGCACTGACCATTGTGTCCTGTTTGCGGATGGTAGGCATTGTGCTTGCCATTTCTCTGCTGACCATCCCCCAGTTGACGGCCAACCTGTTTACTTATCACTTTAAGAAGATGATCTGGCTATCCATTGGCATCGGTTTCCTGGGATGTTTGGGCGGGCTGTTCATCTCTTATTCCCTGAATGTACCCTCCGGGGCCTCCATTATATTTTTCTCCATTGTTATTTATCTGATCTGTAAGCTACCGCAAGGAAGATGGCAACGTCGCCTTGCCGCATCTGCGTTTTAACATGAAAATAGAGCTACCAAATAAAGACTTTGTTCGTGAGGAAGAATGGCGGCAACGCCTTACTGCAGTTGCCCGTCAGTTTATCGATGCTATTGGCCGGCATTCGGTCTTTGCCTTGTATGGTGAGATGGGCGCCGGTAAAACGACTTTTGTTAAAGCGGTCTGCGAAGAGTTGGGTGTGACGGATGTCATCAACTCGCCCACGTTTGCTATCGTCAATGAGTATCGTTCGGATAAGACCGGCGGACATATCTATCACTTCGATTTTTATCGTATAAAGAAACCGGAAGAAGTATACGATATGGGTTATGAGGATTATTTCTACAGTGGCGCCCTTTGTTTTATCGAATGGCCCGAACGGATTGAAGAGGTATTGCCGGACGATGCAGTGAAAGTAAGTATAGTGGAACTTGAGAATGGTACGCGTGAGATAACCGTAAACGAATTGTAAAATGGGGCCGCATTATTTCGTACAGGGACTGTTTGCCGTAACGGGTATTATTGCTCTATTGGCATCCTTGCTGGACTGGGACTGGTTCTTTAAGGCGCAGAACACACAGTTCATTATGCGTAATGTCGGCCGGTCCTGGGCCCGCCTGTTCTATGGTATCCTGGGATTAGCGCTGATGGGCATGGCCATATACTTTTATGTTGAAATAACGGGAACAATTTATTAGATGATAGGTACGCGAATAACATGGAGTTTTCGTCGGACTGCTTAAACTAAAGAAATATATATGGAGAAGAAGAAACCGCTGATACTTATATCCAACGATGATGGAGTATGGGCTAAAGGAATAAAAGAGTTGATCCGTTTTTTGCGTCCGCTGGGAGAAATAGTCGTCATGGCTCCCGATGCCGCCCGTTCGGGTAGCGGATGTGCATTGTCTGTAACCCGGCCGGTATGTTATGAATGGTTATCGGAAGAACCCGGTGTGAAAGTCTTTTCATGTAACGGAACGCCGGTCGATTGTATAAAGTTGGCATGTAGCGCCGTCCTTGACAGGGAACCGGATCTGATTGCCGGTGGAATCAACCATGGAGATAATTCCGGAAGCAACGTGCACTATTCCGGAACGATGGGCCTGGTTATTGAAGGCTGCCTGAAAGGTATTCCTTCGATCGGCTTTTCGCTTTGCGACCATACGCCCGATGCAGACTTCCGGCCCCTTGAGACGTATGTCCGCCGGATTACTTCCGTCGTGTTGGAATATGGACTTCCTTCCCGTACCTGTCTGAATGTGAACTTCCCTCGTGGTGAGATCAAGGGTGTCAGGGTCTGTGAACAGGCGATAGGACAGTGGCAGAAAGAGTGGGAACCTTGTCCGAGAGGGGGGGGATCCAACCATTTCTGGCTGACCGGGGAGTTTATCAACACGGAACCGGATAATGAGAAAAGCGACAATTGGGCATTGGCGAATGGTTATGTAGCCATAACTCCGACTACCGTTGACCTGACCGACTATCCGTTTATCGATATACTAAAGGAACGGCTATGAAGTATTACCTGATCGCAGGCGAGGCATCGGGCGATCTCCATGCGTCCCATCTGATGGCGGCTTTAAAGAAGGAAGACCCGGCGGCCGACTTTCGTTTCTTTGGCGGCGACAGGATGGCAGCCGTCGGAGGGACTATGGTGAAGAATTACCGTGAGTTGGCTTATATGGGCTTCGTTCCGGTGCTCTTGCATCTGCGGACCATCTTTGCCAACATGAAGCGCTGTAAGGAGGATATCGTTGCATGGAGTCCGGATGTTGTTATTCCGGTCGATTATCCGGGGTTCAATCTGAACATCGCCCGGTTCGTGCATGCCCGTACCCGGATTCCGGTCTATTACTATATCTCGCCCAAAGTATGGGCGTGGAAAGCATACCGCATCAAAGCGATCAGGCGGGATGTGGATAAGCTCTTTTCGATCTTGCCTTTTGAAACGGACTTTTACAGCAAACATCATTATCCGGTTCATTATGTAGGTAATCCTACGGTGGATGAGGTTGCTGCGTTCCGGTCCGAACACGCCGAATCCCTTCCTTATACTGTTGAAGGCGTAAACTTGCCGGATAAGCCCATAATTGCATTGCTTGCCGGTAGCCGTAAACAGGAGATCAAAGATAATTTGCCGGATATGATCCGGGCGGCGTCCGGTTTTCTTTCGCATCAGTTGGTGGTTGCCGGTGCGCCGGGCATTTCTCCGGAATATTACAATACGTTTACCGGAAACCCGGAGGTACGGATCGTTTTTGGGCAAACTTATCGTCTGTTACAGCATGCCGATGCGGCATTGGTCACGTCGGGAACAGCCACACTGGAGGCTGCCCTTTTCCGTGTGCCGCAGGTGGTTTGTTATCATACGCCGATCGGACGGGTGATCGCTTTCCTGCGTAAGTGTCTGATTAAGGTGAAGTATATTTCGTTGGTCAATCTGATCGCCGGAAAGGAAGTGGTCAAAGAACTGGTAGCCCATACCATGACGGTAGAGAATATACGGGAAGAGCTGGGACGTCTGTTGCATGACACTTCCTGTCGCCGGCAGATGCTGGACGGATACGAGGATGTAGCCCGGCGGCTCGGCGAACCGGGTGCGCATACGCGGGCTGCACAGGAAATAATTAAAGGGTTGAGAGTTGAAAATTGACAGTTGTTCTTAAAACGACCCGTAAATTCTGCAGGCAAGCTGTAGTAACCTGAATTTGGTTGACTGTTTTTAGTCTTTTCCCTGTATTGAGTTGACGGGTTTAACAATTAAAACTATATCGGGTTGACTGTTTTTTCTTTTATCTCTGAAAGCAGTTTCCCCATTTCTTTTTTATCCCTGAAACAGGTTGACAAATTGATCTTTAAACAATAATTTTGAACAAGGA
>JAIRNG010000032.1 GCA_031258135.1 Mediterranea sp. (in: CFB group bacteria) | reverse complement strand
ATAAGAATACAACTGAATACAGTTGGCTTCCCGCCCGTGATAATAACCTTTGGAGCACTAACGGTATAGCCAGCGGTCAGAAGACGATTTATGATCCTTGTCCTTTGGGTTGGCGGGTTCCCGCCCGTGTTGCGATTAGTGAGAGTGATGATGATTCTCCCTGGAAAGGAGTAGCCGCTCCCACGTCATGGAGTTCGGGTTCCGATTCGAGTGGGGCCAATTGGGGTACTAACGCCAAATATCCGGCCGCCGGGTCTCGTAGCGGCAGTAGCGGAAGTATCGACTACGAGGGGTTACGCGGCTTCTATTGGAATGCATCGCCCTACAACTACAGCGCCTCGACTCTGTACTTCCGTTCCAATAGCTACATCAGTCGGAGTAGCAGCAACAATCGCGCCAACGGGATCAGCGTGCGGTGTGTGAAGGAGTAAGGAGGGAAGGAGTTAAAGGAGTTAGCGCTTCGCGCAGGAGTTAAAAAAATGAGAATTGAAAATTGAAAGTAGAGACGCAAAATCTTGCGTCTCTACACATGGATGAAAAAATACAGGGAGGTATTTTGGGGGACAGTCTCTTCCTTTATGTTACGCTCGCCGCTCTATTGCCCGGATGTGCAATAGTTCTTGTTTTTGTCCCACCAGACCGGCGTGGATACCACATCAGGGCCGCCCAGGAGTTGGACGCCTTTGTCGTATTCCGTTTTGTTCACCTGTATTTCGTTCTGCGGGTATTGTACGCGCTTGATGAAATTGGCAGGCTTGCGGATGTCCCTGTCGCTGTTGTCGTACAGCAGTTCGTTGCGCGAAGCGGGCACATCCATACGCGGCAGGTTCAGGCGGCGTTTGTCGTTCCAGGCCTCCATTGCCATATCGGGGAAGAGGCTCAGGTATTTCTGTGTGATGATCTTTTCGAGCGGCGTATTGCCGGCGGCGGCGATGTCATCGTCGAACTTGGCGCTTGTCCCGGCCAGGTTCTTGTCCGCAGATGCCAGGTATGCGGCGGCATGGCCGGATACACCCCAGGTGCTGAACGACGCATGCACGCCTTTTTCATACTCAGCCTTGGCGTCACCCTGTGCAAAACCGCGCAGGAAAGCCTCTGCCTTGAGGAAACAGACTTCTTCGTAGAGGAAGACGTCGTAGGGGCGGCTTTTATAGGGCGCTCCGTCCTTGAACAGGATGCCCAGTTCGGGATAGTAATTCCGGTTGTATTCGTCTTTCCCCCGGTCGGATACCGACAGTCCGGGCGTCAGTCCCGCCCAGGCATTGCCGTAGGCGGCGGAGGCCGGTTTGGCATAGGGCGGGTCGAACATCACAGTGGCGCGCGGGTCTATCTTCTCCGGATGCTTGTAACTGGCATTTACTCTTTCTTCCGGCGACTTATTATCCCATACGGCGCGTTGGTTCACGATGGAGCCTTCCCAGGCTATGCCGCCGATGCCTTCCACCAATTTCCCGAAAGAGGAAGACATGACCAGCGGGCCTGCCCAGGTGATCTGGAACATGGTGTAGTTGTAGTCGGCGCCCCAGCCTCCGTCGGCGCGGGGAGGAACGTATGCGTTGTCCGCCGCGCTTTCCATCACGCCTGCGGCAAGGGCTTTGGCTACCTCTTCCTTACACTTGGTTTCATTGGCTTCCGACAGGCGCAAGGCCAGGCGCAGACGCAGCGAAGAGGCGAACTTCTTCCATTTGGCAGCGTCGTTCCGATAGACAATATCGGACAAGGCCGAGTTGAAAATGTTGCTCGATCCCTTTCCCAGCAGGTCTGCCGCATCGTCCAGTTCACGGAAGAACTCCGTGTAGGAATCTTCTACCGATTTATAGGGAGGATTGTTTTCCACTTCGGTGTATTTGGCGAACGGTATCGGGCCGAAATAGTCTACGCCCTGCGCCTGTACGTACACGCGCCATATTTTCGCCACGGCTATGGTTTTGGCATACTCGTTTTCCTTGCCCGTCAGGTTGCGGATAACGATGTTCAGGCCTGAAACGGCCGACTGTACGCGGCGGTACATGCGCTGGTTCCAGTCTTCGTTCGACAGATAGTTCTTCGGATCGTAGTTGCCTCCGTCGAGCATCTGGGCGAAGAAGTCTATGGTCAGCGATTTGATGCGCTGCTCGTCGTCTCCTTCCATCACCGGCAGCGTACCCCGGAAAGCTCCCGCCAATCGCGCTTCGTCAAAATTGTAATTTACCTTGGCCGTCGGTTGATTCGGATTTTCGTTGATGTCCGTCAGGTCGCATCCTGTTATCGCCAATAAGAACAGTGCGCAAACAGAACATATTTTTAATCTTGTTTTCATATCGCGATTTGTTTTTAGAATGATACATTTATATTAAACCCGATGCTCCGCATCGTTGGCATCGAACCGAATTCGTAGCCCTGCGTCTTGCTGCCGTTGCTGAATCCGGCTTCCGGATCGAATCCTTCGGTCTTGCTGTAGATCATGAACAGGTTGCGGGCGACCAGGCTGGCCTTCACGCCGGTGAACGGCGTTTTCAGCAACCAGTTGCGGGGCAGGGTGTAGCCGAGGCTTACTTCGCGCAGGCGTGCGTTCGTGGCGTCGTATATAAAGGCTTCCGTTATGCCTGCCAGCTTTCCCCAGTAGGATTGGGCGTCTACGGTTTTGCTGTTCACGGCTCCATCCTTGGTTACGCCTTCGAACACCAGACCCGTTTCGCGTCCTTCCAGCGTCATGGCCAGGTTACCGTAATTGGCTCCCGTTTGTATCGAACCCATAAAGACGTCTCCGCCATAGTTCAGGTCTATCAGGAATCCCAGGGTGAAGTTCTTGTACGAAAACTCATTCGACCATCCCAGCATCCACTTCGGCTGGTTGTTGCCCAGCAGTTTCATGTCGCTGGCCAGGATAGGAAGTCCGTCGTCTCCCACGACTACATTGCCGTTTGCGTCGCGTTCGTAGGCATATCCGTAGAGGTCGCCGAACGATCCGCCTTCTTCGGCTACGATCTGCATGCTACCAATACCGGTGCCGTCGCTCAGTATCTGCCTTTTGGTATCGTCGGTCAGCCTGATGATCTTATTGGTGTTCTTCGACCAGTTCAGCAGGGTTTCCCACTGGAAGCCCGAAGCCGTCTTCACCGGTGTGGCGTTGAGGGCTACTTCCCATCCCTGGTTTTGTATGTTGCCGGCATTGATCATCTTGTACTGATAACCGGTAGCGGCGGGGACGGAGATTTTCAGTATCTGGTCGAAGGCGTTCTTTTTATAATACGATATGTCCACGCCGAGACGATTGTCGAATCCTCTCAGTTCCAGCCCCAGTTCCCAGGATTGGATGGTTTCGCTCTTCAGGTTGGGGTTTGCTATGTAGTTCTGGCTGCCCGCGGTAAAGATTCCGTCTTTTATGTTGTAGTCTATCGTATAGTAGTCGAGCAACTGGTAAGGCTCCGTGTCGTTCCCTACCTGCGCCCAGGATGCGCGCAGCTTACCGAAGGTGAGAGGCCCCAGGTCTTTCCCCATCTGGCTCAGCATCTGCGAGAACACCCAGCTACCGCCCACCGAAGGGTAAAAGTACGAGCAATTGTCTTTCGGAAGGGTAGACGACCAGTCGTTGCGCGCCGTCACGTCCAGGTAGATGAAATCTTTCCACGACATTGAAGCCGTGGCGTAAACCGAGTTGATCTGCTTGCGGCTTTTCCAGTAGGTAGCCTTGTGCTCCTGACCGTTCGCGATGGCATAGAAATCGGGGATGATCAGGTTGCCCGAATTGGCTGTATTCAGCGAGGTGGAACGTGTCATGATGTTTCCGCCGGCCGTTCCCACGACGCCGAAGTTTCCCCACTTGCCTTGCGCAGTGAAGAGGAAATCGGAGTTTACTTCCTTGAATTGTTCCGTTTTGGTCGTGTAGCTTCCGTTTTGTTCCCAGTAAGGGTTGCCTGTGGCGCGGATAAGGTCGTAGGTAGCGGTATAATTGTCTATCCCCGTACGTAGTTTCAGGCTCAGCCAGTCGGTAAAGACGAAGTCCAGCGCGGCAAACCCGATGTAGCGGTTGCGCTTGTCGCTGTTCAGGTTACGGTAGGCCGACCAGTAGGGATTGCGCGGCGCGGCGTTGTGGGTAAACACGTAGCCTGCCGGGCGTCCGTCTTCCCGTTTCCAGTCGTTGCTTTTATAAGGCAGGAAGTCGGAGTAGGCTATACTGCGCGGTATGAGTAGGCTTTCGTAGAAGATATTGTTCGGATCGGCGGCCACGGATATGCGATTCTTGGCATTCTGGTTGACGTAGTTGATTTTCATGTCGGCCGAGAGCCATTTGGCTAATTTTGCTGTCGAACGCAGGGAAACGGAAGTACGGTCCATGCCGCTGTTGGGAATTACCCCTGCATTATCCAGGCGGGTAACGGCTGCACGGAAAGACAGGTCGTCGGTAGCCTTGCTTATGTCCAGACTGTTTGTCCAGGTATAACCCGTGCGTACGAAGTCCTTATAGACATCGTTATCCCGCGCCGAGTAGGGAAGGTTTCCCAGGGCGGTTGCCACCGTCTGGCCGTCCATCCTGGCGCCCCAGCTTCCAAGTTTGTCGGCGTCGAAAGTTCCGTTCGAGCCTTGTCCGTAGACATTCTGGAATTTCGGCGTCTGCATCGGGTTTTCAACGGTCAGGTTCGTATTGAACGAAATGCCTGTTCCCTTGCCGGCGGAGCCTTTCTTGGTGGTGATCATGACCACTCCGTTACCGGCTCGGCTTCCATACAGAGCGGCGGCGGCGGGGCCTTTCAGCACGGACATGCTTTCGATATCATCGGGCGAGATGTCCGATATACCGGAGCCTTTGTCGGCAAGGCTGTTTCCCCAGTAGTCGGCAGTTTCTCCGCTGAAATTGTCGATAGGTATACCGTCCACTACAATGAGGGGTTGGTTGTTACCGGTTATGGAGTTATTGCCCCGGATCAATATGCTGGTAGACCCTCCTATCCCTGTTCCGTTCTGCCGGATTTGTACGCCGGCCACTTTCCCGGCCAGGGCATTGGCCACGTTGGCGTCGCGGGTTTCGGTAAGTTTTTCACCCTTTACTTCCTGCATGGCGTAACCCAGCGCTTTCTTTTCACGCTTGATGCCCAGCGCTGTTACCACGACTTCATCCAGGGCTTGTGCGTCTTCGATCAGTACAATGTTCAACGCTTGCCCGATATACACGATTTCTTGCGGGATGTATCCGATATATGATACTTGGATTACGTCGTTCTGTTTGACGCCGTCGAGTGTGAAACTTCCGTCAAGGCCGGTGATCGTACCTTTGCCGGCGTCTTTGACGAGAATGTTGGCTCCGATGATTTCCATTCCCTGCGAGTCTTTAACAGTACCTTTAATGGCGCTGCCGCTCTGTGCGAAGGTATAAACCGGGGTTATTGCAAACAGGAAAAGGAAGAATGTCGCCTTTAAAGCATGTAGAACACGCTTGTTGGCCAAACTTTTTAGACAAGAATGTCTTTCCAAAGGTTTTTTTCTCATATCTTTGAAATGTGTTAAGTTAATAAATTGATTAAGGTCGATTTGTAAACTGTTTAGAATCGGGGAGTACGGGGGTACTTTCCGGTTCTTCTTTTAGGAGTGTGTTTTTTATTTCATCATATAGTTTTGTTTTTTAAAGGTTAATACTATCGTTGTAATTAAACTAAGAGTTATTCCAGACTTTTGTTCCATTGGTCAGTACGATCTGCGCAGGCGACGGAAGCGGAGTTATCGGTTGGGGAGCGTCGACAATGACGGACGGAATGGCGGAGATTAGTTCTGACGGAACTTGGAAAATTTGGGATTGAATATCAAATTTTACCCGCTTTATTTCGTTTTTCTTAAAATACGTGTATCTTTGTCTGAACTTTAAATAATATATAGAAGACTATAACTATTCTTCATAAAAGAATGATAATGTATATGAAAAGGGGATTAAAGTTATTATTGGTCTATCTTGCTGCAAGTACGGAATTGACCGCCCATGTTCAATCCCAAATATTCCAAGTTCCGTCAGAACTATGCGGGTTTTTTCATTAAATATTCAAGTGGTCGCATGAATTATGGAGACCTAAATGCGACCTTACCCCCCCGTAGTTTATTCCATCTTAGTAAATCTTCCAAAAAGTGTACTTTTTGCTCCGTTCCAAACCGAGAAAATGAGAAAAGTGTACTTTTTGCTCCGTTCCAAACCGAGAAAGCGAGAAAAGTGTACTTTTTACTCCGTCCCAAAACGGGAAAGCGAGAAAAGTGCACTTTTTACTCCGTCCCAAAACGGGAAAGCGAGAAAAGTGTACTTTTTGCTCCGTCCCAAAACGGGAAAGCGAGAAAAGTGTACTTTTTGCTCCGCCCCAAAACGGGAAAGCGAAAAAAGTGCACTTATGGCGTTTTCCGTAGCGCGGAAAATTAAAACCGGATAATAAAATTAAAAAAAATCCGTGTGATCCGTGTGATCCGTGCAATCCGTGTCTAAAAAATCTCTGACACGGATCACACGGATTTCTATAACCATTTATCAAAAAGAAACGAGGGTATGCCATAAGTTAATCCGGCGACCCTCGTTTCTATAAAATAGCTTCGATTACTACTTGCTTTTCATTTGCTTTTTCAAGGCAGCAAGAGCGTCAAGGTCGCCCAAAGTAATAGAGGCGGCTTGGTTTTGGATGGCCGGAGCAGCGTCTTCTTTTTTTGCAGATGCTTTCCTGGCCGCTTTCTTTTCAACTCTTTCTTCTGCCTTGGCAACATCTTCATAGATACGGCTATGAGAAAGGATGATTCTCTTCGCATCTTTGTTGAATTCGATCACTTTGAACTCAAGTTTTTCATCAAGTTGAGCTTGTGAGCCGTCTTCTTTCACCAGGTGTTTTGGAGTGGCGAAACCTTCAACGCCATAAGGAAGAGAGATTACGGCGCCTTTATCCAACGTTTCGATGATTGTGCCTTCGTGGACTGAGCCTACGGTAAATACCGTTTCGAATACATCCCAGGGATTTTCTTCCAGCTGTTTGTGGCCTAAGCTTAAACGGCGGTTCTCTTTGTCGATCTCCAATACCTGTACGTCGATGTCAGCGCCAATCTGAGTGAATTCTGACGGGTGTTTAACTTTCTTTGTCCAGGAAAGGTCAGAGATATGGATCAGTCCGTCAACGCCTTCTTCGATTTCTACGAATACGCCGAAGGTGGTGAAGTTGCGTACTTTAGCCGTATGATTGGAACCAACCGAATATTTTTCTTCGATTGTTTCCCATGGGTCCGGTTTCAGTTGTTTGATACCCAAAGACATTTTGCGTTCTTCACGGTCAAGGGTCAATATGACAGCTTCTATTTCGTCGCCCACTTTCATGAAGTCCTGAGCGGAACGCAGGTGTTGTGACCATGACATTTCGGAAACATGGATCAAGCCTTCAACGCCCTGAGCTATCTCGATGAATGCACCGTAGTCGGCCATAACAACTACTTTACCGTTCACTTTGTCGCCTATTTTCAGGTCGGCGCTAAGGGCGTCCCATGGATGTGGAGTAAGTTGTTTCAGCCCCAGAGCGATACGTCTCTTTTCGTCATCAAAGTCAAGGATAACCACGTTAAGTTTCTGATCCAGTTCAACCACTTCTTTCGGATCGCTAACCCGTCCCCAGGAAAGGTCTGTGATGTGGATCAGGCCATCTACGCCGCCCAAGTCGATGAATACGCCGTAGGAGGTGATGTTCTTCACCGTTCCTTCCAGCACTTGTCCTTTTTCGAGCTTGCCGATGATCTCTTTCTTTTGTTGTTCAAGTTCGGCTTCGATAAGCGCTTTGTGAGAAACGACAACGTTTTTGAATTCCTGGTTAATCTTAACCACTTTGAATTCCATGGTTTTACCAACGAATATGTCGTAGTCGCGGATAGGCTTCACGTCGATTTGTGACCCCGGCAGGAAAGCTTCGATGCCGAATACATCAACAATCATACCACCCTTCGTGCGGCATTTGACGAAGCCTTTGATAATTTCTTCGTTTTCCAGAGCGGCATTGACACGATCCCAGGAACGTGCAGTGCGGGCTTTTTTGTGAGACAATACCAATTGTCCTTTTTTGTCTTCCTGGTTTTCGATGTATACTTCAACCGTATCACCTACTTTCAAATCAGAATTGTAGCGGAATTCATTCAATGGAATGATACCGTCCGATTTGTAACCGATATTCACGACAACTTCACGTTTGTTCATGGAGATTACCGTTCCGTCAACCACCTCGCGATCGCTGACTTTGTTCAATGTACCGTCGTATGCTTTCTCAAGATCAGCACGTACGGCGCCTTCGAAAGTTTCACCTTTCTCATACGCATCCCAATTGAAGTCCTCAACAGGAGCAACGTTCTTTAAATTTTCCATTAATAATTAGTTTTTAAAAGATTTAATTAAATAAGACATTATATTATTTACATAATAAATTGGGCGCAAAGATAGCAGTATTTTGCTGAAAACCAAACCATTTAGCTGAAAAATCGGGTGACGGCAGGGCGCCGTTATCTATTGAAGAGTTCGAATGTAAACTTGAATCCGGCGTCGGTGAACTTGCCGTTCGTATTGCTTACAAACACTCCCAGGTCAAAGATATGCGTTCCGATGCCGTAGCCCATTTCGATATACGGGTTCAGGTGGGGCATCGTCAGTATTCCCAGATACAGGCGTTCGTTCAGTACATTGCGGGTGCGCTTCAGTAGTTGCGGTATGATCAGAAACGGCGCTTCGTATGTTACATTCGCCCGTAGATATTTCCGGGAGGCATTGTACCATCTTCTGTCGAGTAGTTGGAATACTCCTCCGATCTCATCATTCCATCCTACCGGAAGGTTGTTTCTGGAAAAGTTGACAAAGTCCACAAAGAACAGTTGATCCCGATCCGTGAACGCTCCCATTCCCGCACGATAGTACAGCGTTTGCATAAACCCCGGCGAGATATAATGTTGCATATCAAGCTCTACCCGTTCATATACCCCGGTACTTTTAAATATGCCTTTCATCCCCCGTTCCCAGTCGATCGAAAACGTAGGGAACTTCGAGTGCAGGTTGACTTTACGTTCGCCATTCATATAATAATATTGTCCGGGCGTCCAGCTCAATACGATACGTGGGGCGAAACTCCGGTATTCATTGCGGAGGTTATCCGCAATTTCTTCTTCACCGGCGCTCCTTCCTGCTGTTCTCCTGTGGGTAGAGAACCCCACGTCTATAAGAACTCCGTTCGCTATCTCCACGCGATGGCGGAGATCGACGTAAAAGTCCCTGAAATAATCCAGATGCATTTTATCAAAATCAAAGATCGTATCGGCTGTTTCTTTGATGTCATCCAGTACCTCGCTGGTATAAATGCGGTTACCGTTCCCCACGCGAAGATGCAGTGAGGCGCGTTTGCGGGGCCAGTAATCATAATCACCCGTGACCCGCCAATAAAATTCGCGGTGCTTAATGTTGTATCCGATACGTGTGGCTACCTGCAGCATCCTGTCATGCGTAAACAAACGGTTATACTTAAAGTCCTGCCTGTAAGAAAAGCCGTTCCGCCCGTTATAACTCACCAGGAAAGGATTGATCAGCGGCGAACATTTCACGTTGCCGATGGCATTAAAATTAATGGTATAGTTACTGATAAGCATATCCCCCATTTGTCCCCAGAATTGGCGCGTCTGCGTATGGCTCTTTTCCGGCGTGGCGTCTCTGTGCAGATAATAATTTTCATAAACGTGCAGTTCGTTCGGAGAAAGCGGTAAAGGGCGCAGTTTGTCAAAGGTCAGACTATCCGTATAATACCGTGTCGTATCGTTCTGCAGGTTATAAGAATCCGTCAGGTCATACTTGTCTTTTCCTTTCCGGGTGAAGGTTTTCTCTTCTTCATCATCTGCTTCTTCCTTCAGCGTTATGGAGCGGTAGTCCAACATAGCCGTATAATTTCCGTCTATGACATTTCCCATAAAATGGAAAGTGGTATTCAGGTCATAGCGTTGGGGTAAGAACTCACTGTCTGTGTCGACGTCCCCCATTTTGATCAGATTATCAAAACGCAGATATTCCGACCGGCCGCTAAACTGCAATTCACGTATGCTCCACACTTGATCGCTGATTACCATATATCCTTCCACTAACTGATAACTTCTGTTGCGGGGAGTAAAAGTAATTCGATACGAAGTATGTTCATTGTCTTTCGTTACGGCGTCGATCCTGTAAGAGTAATACTTCCTGGCCGTAGGCGAAAGAGGAGACAGCAATTTGGAATGAAGCAGAAAGGGAGCGTAGATATTCACATGAAAGTAATCCAGCACATCGCCTCCGATGCCCCTGTATTTATCCACCGTTCCGTATACAGCCTTTACTTTCTGATCGTATATATCGGGAGCTGTGAAGTGGAGTTCACTGTACGATTCTATCAGATATTCCTTTACTCCTTTCTTCAGTCTGAACGCGGATGGGACAAAGCGAACCAGCAGGTTCTTCTTCCGTACATACAGGCGCCCTTTTACATAAAGGTCGGAATGGTAATCATGCATAATACCGGCATAACGGGGTGCGTTCTTCATGACGTTATCTACAAGGGTCTCGACCCGCACCGGATGATCATGCGGTTTTTGCAACGTGTTCCCGTCATTCTCCGCCAACAGGACAGGGAATGTGGCAAAAAACAGTAGATATGTTAAAGTTATGCGTTTCAATGGCTTGCATATTCCGGTAGAGCAAATATACAGGATAATTTTAGAATTTCAGTCTTTCCGGATGGACTTGGCAATGCCTATTTCCAACCCGCGAAGTTCTGCCAGGCCGCGTAGACGGCCAATACAGGAGTATCCCGGATTGGTCTTCTTTTTCAGGTCATCAATCATCTGGTGGCCATGGTCGGGACGCATGGGGATGGACACTTGGCGGCGTTGCTGTAATTCCAGGAAGGCTTTCATGACATGATACATATCCACATCGCCTTCAAGGTGATTGGCTTCGTAGAAATTACCTTCATCATCGCG
Organism: Mediterranea sp. (in: CFB group bacteria); assembly: GCA_031258135.1. Lineage (GTDB taxonomy): Bacteria > Bacteroidota > Bacteroidia > Bacteroidales > Bacteroidaceae > Bacteroides. Next base: position 5,218 of record JAIRNG010000032.1, on the reverse strand, counting down.
TTGGGTACTGCGGAGATGAACGAAATTCACCCTGTCGCCAAAGCGTTTCATCATATCTTCCAAATCATTGGAACCGGCCACTCCCAACGAACCGGTGCATAAGCAAAGACCGTTGGACACGTTGGGAACTGCGTCAATCAGTTTCCGGAAATCTTCGGCGTTGCTCATGATACGGGGTAGCCCCAGGATGGAATACGGAGGGTCGTCGGGGTGAATGACTAACATAACCCCTGCCTCATCGGCTACGGGAGTAATCTCTTTGAGGAAATAAATGAGGTTGGCACGCAGTCTCTCCGCATCGACATCTTTATAACGGTCCAGTTCTTTTTGGAATTGTCCGAGCGTAAAGCTCTCTTCTGATCCCGGAAGGCCTGCAATCATATTACGGACAAGGAGTTGCCTGTCGCTTTCGGTCATCTGCTCAAAACGGGCTTTCGCCTTCGCTTTTTCTTCGTCGCTATATTCCGCTTCTGCGCCCGGACGCTTCAACAGAAAAAGGTCGAACGCAATAAATGCGGCTCTTTCAAAACGAAGGGCGCGCGAACCGTCAGGAAGTTCATAAGCAAGATCCGTACGCGTCCAGTCGAGTACAGGCATAAAGTTGTAGGTCACAATATTCACGCCACACTTGCCCAGGTTACGGAGGCTTTCCTTGTAGTTCCCGATATACTTCCGGAAATCACCCGTCTGGGTCTTTATATGCTCATGCACAGGAACGCTTTCTACTACAGACCAACGGAGGCCTGCAGCTTCAATCAGTTCCTTACGCTTCATGATCTCTTCAACAGTCCACACCTCGCCGTTAGGAATATGGTGCAGCGCATTCACTATGCCTGTCGCTCCGGCTTGTCTTATATCCCGGAGACTTACAGGATCATTCGGGCCATACCAGCGCCAGGTTTGTTCACATAAAAACATATTCGTTTCAGGTTTTAAGTTCATAATTGATTTACAGGGCATATTCGGTTATTCACGGGCAAAGATAGAGATAAATCCGGAGGCATGGATGCCTGTTTCCGGCAAAAGGCGCGCATACACAACAATTTTATCCGTTTTCACGGCTTTTATGTACGCCCGTCCGTTATACGCCTGAACTTTACGGGAGCCTGTCGATGTTCCCAGGTTCTGAATAAGTTTTCCGTCGCCTGCCAGACTGAACTCAATGTATGCCCGGGCATCCAGACAATGCATGCCGTTTATATCTTTAATCCCGGCCTGTATCAGGACGGTATCATTATCGAGGGGGATATATGATAAGGCGATTTGTGACGGCGCGCCCCATTTTTCCGTTTGGTACTCCTGTACGATCTCATCGGAAACCCGGCGTTTCTTATGTACGCCGACAGCATGCAGCGTGTTGGCTCCTGTCCGGTAAACAACCTCCCAACGCAGGCCGGCTGCGGGGAAGTCCTGACTATTCCTTTTCCTCTTTCCCTGGGATACGCCATTGACAAACAGTTCCGCTTCGGAACAGTTGGAGTACACCAGAACTTCTTTCTTCTCTCCTTTTTCGCCCCAACGCACAGGCCAGGTATGGCCATAGATATGGATCACAGGCTCTTTGGCCCAGTAAGATTGAAACACATAATAGCTTTCTTTAGGTGTCAGGTCACGTTCGACAACGCCTTTCTGGTTCACGTAAGGTATCGGATTCTCAGGACGCAGAGGCGTGGAGAAGTCTTTGAAGGTCCAGAAAGCCGAGCCGGTCAGAGCAGGCATGTTTTCCTGTTCCTTCAGATGCCAATCGAACAGACGGACTATGTATGATTCCGACCAGTCACCGTTTTTAGCGGCATTGCCGACAGCGGTAAAATCGCTTTCACTGTGCCGGCGGGCATGGCTGTCGCCGCCCCATTCGGCATGGAAGAAGCGTGTGGCGTCTTCGAACCCCTTGTCGCTCATTTCACGGTAGTCCCTGAATGTACGGCTGTACCAACCCGCCCAGATTGTCGGTGAATAGACATCTATAATGTCTTTACAGAACTCGCAGCGACGGATTGCCGTCAACCGGCTGTTATCCAACCGGTGCGATAGGTCATGCAGCTCTTTCATGAAAACACGGATAGCTTCTTTATCGAAAGAATCGAAGTCGCCGGGCCAGTCGTTTTCATTTCCCATGCCCCAGAGCACAACAGAGGGATGGTTGTAATGTTGCGCGATCATGTTGGTCAACAGTTTGCACCCATATCCTTGATGAGTTTCATCTCTTTGACCATCAGTTCTTCGGTGAGCGCTGCGCCTGACCCGGCATGGTCTTCATGGCGATGGGTGCCTTTCAACAGTACCCGGCGGCCATTCAACATAAACGGCCCCTTTTCCACAAACTCAACATGGCGGAATCCAAAACGGTCTTCCGCTTTTATCGCCTGCCCGTCGGCTTCGAGTGTAACTTCACAGGTATATAACTGTGGACAATCCACATCCCATAAGACAGGTTTGTCGATGTCTATAACGGCGAGTATGGCTTCCGTATGGAATGGCCGCTTCGCCCGTTCGCGGAAAATCTCCTTTCCGTCCGGCGATAATAGTTAGTGATTCCGGTTCTGCGCAACAGCGCTTCAAGATAGTAATAATCCGCATACGATATCGGTACGTCTATTTCGTCATGACTTGGATAATTACCGGTGGAATGTAAGAGTAAGAAGCCCTTTCCGGTACCGGGTTCCGCCTGATAGTGCGCTTCGAGGTTTTCGACGATGGTATCCGCCCACTTCTTACAGGTGTCATTCATGGGTGCGGAAGCATAAACGGACAGTTCGTAAAGCCCTGAGGCAAACACTGCGGCGGCGGAAGCGTCTCTTGGCGATTGCGGAATGGCCGGGTCTTTCATGTCCCAGTAAGGGATCAGGTCAGAGGGCAGGTTGGGCTGGTTAAAGAAGAACCGGGCGATCTTTCCGGCCTGTTCCAGATAAGCCGGGTCTTTTGTGAAACGGTAGCACATGGTATAGCCATACAATCCCCAAGCCTGTCCGCGGCTCCAGACAGACTCGTCATGAATGCCCTGATGCGTTACTTTCTTCATCGCATGCCCTGTGATGGTGTCGTAACTCACCACGTGATACGACGAACAGTCGTCGCGGAAGTGATTCTTCAGGGTGGTATTGGCATGGTTTACCGCAATCTTGTAATAAGTGGGATCGCCGGTTTCCTTTGCCGCCCAGAACAGGAGTTCCAGGTTCATCATATTATCTATGATCACCGGATAATCCCAGTTGTCCCTGTTGTGGTCCCACGAGCGGATGGCCTTTACGCGGTCGCGATAACGGGAGATGAGTGTTTTGGCGGCTTGCAGAGCCACGTCCCTGTACGATCTTTCGCCCGTCAGGCGGTAAGCCTGCCCGAAAGAGTTGTAAATAACGAAGCCCAGGTCGTGCGTACCCTTATATCGCTTCATCTCTTCAATGGGCCAGGTGTAACTTATGGCTTCCTGACGCCAATAGCTGTCATGGTTATAGGCGTACATCTGCCACAGGCTTCCCGGAAAGAATCCGGAACACCAGTCACGGGGAGCCACGATGCGCAAACTGCCGTCTTTTTCCACCGTACGCGGACTCGCCAATCTCTTGTTTGCGGCCGACTTCTTCGCCTCTTCCGTACATTTCATCGCATAGTCCAACTGGTCTGCGGCGAAAGCAAAGGCATTGTCGGCAATGTCCGCCTTCACATAGAGTAGATGGAACCTATCCGCCCGGTTCCTCCGGATATGCGTTCTGTATAAGTGCAGGTAATCGGTACAGGCGGGATTAAGCGTATAGATACGATAGAGGTCTTGGCATAACTCCTGCTGTTTTCCTTCCCAATCGCTGATTTGTTCGTATGGCCACAGCGACAGCTCTTTTCCCAGGTACGGAGTGAGATAGTCGACCGCCTTATAGAAGTTCCGGCCATCCGGAGATGTGGAGTTATCAATGGACAGCTCCATTTTCTGTCCCATAAGGAAGATGTCGATCATGTGATGGAGATTGAATTGGGAATATCCGAAAGCCAGGGTTCTTCTCAACTCGTGCGGCTGCCTTCCGTCAGGCTCAATCTGGGTAAAGATACGTTTTTCGGGAAACTCCTTTATGACACGCCCGGCTATCTCCCTTTTCCCGGCGTACATCGCAAAGGCAATGACCTGTGCATCGTATGCCACTGCGTGATTGTTTTTCTGATCGGCTTCCTGCCGGCCCGGTTCACTGGTCAGTATCCAGTTCAATAGTTGGCCGAACCATTCTTTCAGTTTCTTACTGTCGGTTGAAGTGAACGCCTTCGACTGTTCCAGCAACTGCACGGCATCCAGCATCTCCACGAAGGAATACGTATCGATCACCCCGTAACAGCGGCCCTTGTTGTTGAAGTGGCCGGGCGCTACCTGGGCATAGTTCAGGTTCGGATTCATCCGGGTCGCTTTATTAAAGAACCATACGCGGATCAGCTCCGCCGCCTTTTGAGCGTATCGCTCATCCCTGCTGAAATACCACGCCAGGGATAATACGGTTACCCTTTCGGCAAAGATGCCCAGGCGTACACGGTCGAGTTTTTCCAGTTCCGGATTTGACTGACCGTCCCGTTGGATGTAAGGCAATCCGCCGGGCTTTGCCGGGTCAGGCCAGAAATAACGGGCCTGACTCATATAGTCATGCTTCGTTCCGCTGGCCGGGGTTTTCTCTTTCATGATGACCGAAAGGGGTTCTTTCGTCAACAGCCCGCCGGCCTCAGCCAGCAATGCCCGGTAAGCGGTTGCATAAAAGGGTTTACGGATCGACTCTTTTACCTCTTTCAGGTGTTGGGGATTCCAGACGGATTGTGCATTTACGCCCGTCGTCCAGGTCAGGAGCAAACAGATAATCAGATTCTTCTTTTTCATACGGTATGTTTTTTAAACGTTTACTTCGACCAAAAATACAACACTTAATCGGTATTATCAAATTTCAGACACAAAGAATCCGTGTGATCCTTTAGCTCCTGCGCGAAGCGCTAACTTCTTAACTCCTGATTGGCGTTATTCATTGCTTTATATGAAATGATGGGTACGCGGATGACACGGATGAAGCGGATGAACGCGGATTTTAAATTTTCAATTTACAGTACACTCAGTGTACGCATATCAGGTATGTCCCTGCGGGGGCTTTTAACACATAAAAAAACGCGGGCGGAAACCGGACTTCTCCTGCGTTCGCTCCCGATAGGGAACAGGCCTGTATATGCGGTATGCCGGGAGTATGGCACCGGATGT
>JAIRNG010000163.1 GCA_031258135.1 Mediterranea sp. (in: CFB group bacteria) | reverse complement strand
GCTGAAATAGTCTTCATTATCTTCTGAAACTGGACACGGACAAACATCCCAAAAGGTTGTGTCATTAAACGTTCGTTTAATGAACGTGCTAACATTATAACTATTATTAATTATTAATTCAGTATCATTATGGGAAAGAAATTTATGCTAGTAGCGACATTAGTCGGAGTTTTGTCTTTGGGCGCTTGTGTAGACGATAAGGAGTCTGCTTCGGTAGAGAAGATACGCAATGCAAAGGCAGAACAATTGTTATCTATTAAAGCCTTGAACGAGGCTAATGCTTATTCAATCAGGTTGTTGGCCGATGCGGATGCAGCTTTGAAAAAAATCGAAGCAGAGTTGAAAGCGGTTGAAGTAGCGAGAGAGAGGGTTCAGTTGGAACTTGACGAGATTAAACGGGACTCTGCCAAGATTGAACTGGATAAGAGGAAAGAAGGGCTGGCTCTGGAGCTTAAAAAACAGGCAGCAACGTTGGAAGCAGACCTTTTGGATGCACAAGGGAAGTTGGTAACGGCGCAGCAGAGTTATCTGGATGCATTACAGACAGCAGATGGGCAAGAAAAGGGAAGATTGCAGACTTTGTTGAAAAACTATACGGATGCTGCTGAAGAACTGATTAAGTCTGAGAATGGCTTGGCCGGATTGAAACGTGAATTGATTCAACTTGAATACGGTTTGGTTGATGCCAAGACTCTTAAAGAGCAGAAAATCGTTGAATATAACCATCAAATCGCTTATTGCGAAGCTCAGAAGGCTACTTATGAGAAGTATCTTCCAATAGTAGATAAGGCCAAAGCTAGGGAAGATTATGATGCTGCAAGATTGGAATTCGAGGTTTTGCAGGATAAAGCTAAGGAGTCTTCTCAGAAGCTAAGTCAACTTACGACTGAATTTAGCGCTGTAGATGGTTGGTTGAATGGTAATGCATACCTTAACAAACTACAGAATGTGTTTATGAATCAAGGTTATACTTATGGGGTGACTATATCGTATAAGTATGTAAATGGGAAGTATGTAGAAGGGATATATGTAGATGAGGTTCGTTACTATGGTTATGAGGAGACCAATACATTTGGAATATCAACATGGATTCCGATGTTTAACACCAAAGAGTCTAATCCTATACCTGCTGACATCATCTACGATGATCAAAGTTATGGAGGAAAAGCTCCTTATAAGACCATTACGGGTTACTATCCGGTGCAAAAAGACGGATTCGATTCTTACATTGCTGCTTATAAGGAGTATATCGAAGACAATCAGCAGGAAAACTATGATGATGCTAAAGAAGCATACGATGATGCTAAGGACGATGAAGAAGATGCAAAAAAAGCTGCTGAAAAAACTGGTGCAACTGATGACGTGAAAGCTGCTTATGTGGCTGCGCACTATGCAACTGAAACTGCAAAAAGTGTGTTGGACAATGCTGAAAAAGAGTTGAAAGCCGAACAGGAAAAACTTGCCAAAGTAGAAGAAGCTTATGCTTTCATCACCAGTAAGGAACAAACTGATGCAGTGAAAGCAAAGGTTGATGCTTATAATAAGTTGTCTAAAGAAATAAGCGATTGGACGATCCAAAATGCGAAAGATAACTATGCTGTAACTTTGAAGAGTGCTGAAAGAAATGCATTGGAGACTATTTATTATAATGCTATTGATGTTGCTGCGGAAATAAGTTTCTGCGATAAACAAATTACGTATTATAAACGTCAGATTGAAGACGCTTCTGCTATTGAAACGGCAGAAGAACTTATCGAATCAAAGAAAGTAGCGATCGCTAATAAAGAGGCTGAAATTGAAGCGAAAAAAATAGAAGTCGCCAAAGCTAAAGCTGCTTTTGAAGAAGCCGCTGCCGCCGCCAATGAGTAATCGATTGTTTTAACGCTAATAGAAAGTAAAACAAAGTAGATCATGAAAATAAAAAGACTTTTAATATTAGCCGTTATACCTATGATGTGTCTTACAGTTACAGCTCAGAATCATTATGGACGGGAGAATTACACTCCGAAGAAAGGTGATCTGACCGTAGCGGCTACTGTGGGATATAACAGTTACGCCAACATCACAGCTCCGTCGGGTCTCCTGACGGACTATGAAGTAGCGGCTCTTTCTACCAACTGGACAGACAAGACGCTGATGGTTGGATTTGAAGCGGGCTGGTTCTTCTCCGATAAATGGAAACTGAACTTAGGTGGCGGTTTGAATTTCACGAATAACCCCGGTTATCCGGCAAAGGTTGGAACTTATGACGCCGGAGAAGACGAAACCGGTGACGGTTCCATTCCCAATTACCGGGCTGTGGGTGATGCAAGTTCACTGGCTTTCAACGTGTTCACCGGTGTAGACCGTTACTTCAGAATAAAATCTGTTGCAGGTTTACTGTGGTATGCAGGTGCACGCGCGGGATATGCTTACGGGCAAAACCGGGTGAAATACGATGAGCCGGAATCTCTGGGCAAATCGGTTGCTGAGACGTATAACCTGCGTGGTTCGTTGACCGTTGGTCTGGACTATTATCTTATCTCCGGACTTTATGTCGGTTGTCAGATCGATCCTTTCGCCTATACCTATAACACCACGACTTATAAGCCGCAGGAAGGATTGGGCAATTTGTCGGCAGATAGCCATAACTTTGGTTTGTTGGCTGCTCCGGCCGTAAAGGTTGGGTTTAAGTTTTAGTTTCTTTCAGGTATTTGTAGCCCGGCCTTTTTCCCTTGCAACGGATCAACCCGTTGCAAGGGATTTTTTTGCTCAAAAAGTCCCACAGAAGTCCCACACTTTAAAGTTACTCTCCACGGATAATGTGAGTTCCCGTTGGAGAAACTGTAGTTTCCGTTGGAGAAACTGTAGTTCCCGTGGGGGAAACTGTAGTACCCATGGGAGAAACTGTAGTTCCCGTGGGAGAAACTGTAGTACCCAGCCAGGAAAACTATATTTCCCTCAGCGAAGAAACTATCCTCTCCTTGGGAGACGGGTTATGCAGTTATCTGCCGGCCTGCCGAAAGTCGACAAGAGTAAAAAAGAAGAGACAGCGCTTTTTATGGAGTACACAGGTACACTCTCTAACGGGAGCGAGAGAACGAGTATGTATGTATTTAGGTGTAAAGTGGCATATAAATACCATAATTTTATAATAATAATTTGTATCCGAATACATTATTTCATATCTTTGCGGGCAAAATGGATGAAGGAGGAGGGGCGGCATGTTCCTCTTTTTTGTTCTTATTTGTTCTTATTACAGTTGGTCGATGATAGAGAAGAGTACAGTTAGTGAGATCGTTGAAGAGTGGCTCGGCGGGAAAAACTATTTTTTGGTGGATGTAATTGTCAGTCCGGATAACAGGATTGCGGTGGAGATTGACCATGCGGAAGGTGTTTGGATTGAAGATTGTGTGGAGTTGAGCCGATACATTGAATCAAAACTAAACAGAGAAAAAGAAGACTATGAGCTGGAAGTAGGCTCTGCCGGAATCGGACAGCCGTTCAAAGTGTTGCAGCAATACTACAACCATATCGGCGAAGAGGTTGAAGTGTTGACTGAAACCGGCCGTAAGCTGACCGGCATACTAAAAGATGCCAATGAAGAACAGTTCACTGTAGGCATAGCGAAGAAAGTAAAAGAAGAAGGCTCTAAACGCCCTAAGTTGGTAGAGGAAGACGAAATCTTCGCTTATGATGAAGTAAAATACACTAAATATTTAATTAGTTTCAAGTAAATTATGGCCAAGAAGAAAGAAGTTATCAGTCTGATAGATACGTTTTCGGAATTTAAAGAACTGAAAAACATTGATAGAACCACGATGGTAAGTGTGCTCGAAGAGTCGTTCCGCAGTGTGATCGCCAAGATGTTCGGCACAGATGAAAATTATGACGTGATCGTCAATCCCGATAAAGGAGATTTCGAGATCTGGCGTAACCGTGAAGTCGTGGCAGACGATGAACTGGAAGACCCGAACCTGCAGATATCATTGACTGAAGCGCAAAAGATCGATGCTTCATTTGAAGTGGGAGAAGAGGTGACCGATGATGTTAATTTTGCGGGCTTTGGACGTCGTGCTATCCTGAACCTTCGCCAGACCCTGGCCTCTAAGATCCTGGAACTTGAAAAAGACAGCATCTATAATAAATATACGGATAAGATAGGTACCATCGTAAGCGCGGAAGTGTACCAGATATGGAAAAAGGAAATGCTCCTGATCGATGACGAAGGGAACGAACTGCTGCTGCCTAAAACGGAACAGATACCAAGCGACTATTACAGAAAAGGAGAAACAGTGCGTGCGGTCGTTGCCCGTGTGGACAATAAAAATAACAATCCCAAGATCATCCTGTCGCGCACCTCGCCTGTATTTCTGCAACGCCTGTTTGAAATGGAAGTTCCGGAAATCAATGACGGGCTGATCACCATTCGCAAGATTGCCCGTATCCCGGGTGAACGCGCTAAGATCGCCGTAGAATCCTATGACGACAGGATTGATCCGGTGGGAGCCTGCGTCGGAGTAAAAGGCAGCCGTATACACGGTATTGTACGCGAACTGCGCAACGAAAACATCGACGTGATCAACTTCACATCCAATGTGTCGCTGTTCATTCAACGTGCGTTAAGCCCGGCAAGAGTTTCTTCTATCCGCCTGAACGAGGAAGAACACAAAGCCGAGGTGTTCCTGAAACCCGAAGAAGTATCGCTGGCCATTGGTAAAGGCGGCCTGAATATCAAGCTGGCAAGCATGCTGACCGAATATACCATCGATGTGTTCCGTGAACTGGATGAAGAGGGAATGGATGAAGACATCTATCTGGATGAATTCAACGACGAAATTGACGAATGGGTCATTAATGCCATCAAGTCAATAGGATTGGATACGGCAAAGGCTGTAATAAATGCGCCCCGTGAGATATTGGTTGAAAAGACCGATTTGGAAGAAGAGACGATAGACGAGGTGTTGCGGATTTTGAAATCGGAGTTCGAAGAATAAATTAGAAACCGGGAACTGAAGATTGCAGGATACCTTTCCGGTTCTCATGTGTGCTTATTAAAGTCCGGGTTTATTTTCAACTCTCAATTAAATTAAGTATGACGATCAGGTTAAACAAAGTTACAAGAGATTTAAACGTAGGAATAGCGACGGTAGTGGAGTTCTTACATAAGAAAGGGCACGCTATTGAGGCGACTCCCAATACTAAAATCACAGAAGAACAATACGCTATCCTTATAAAAGAGTTTAGCACCGATAAAAATCTCAGACTTGAATCTGAGCGTTTCATACAGGAGCGCCAGAATAAGGAACGTCATAAGGCGTCTGTTGCGATTGATGGGTATGAAAATGAAACCGAAAAACCGAAAGCCGAGAGTGTAGTAATTAAGGCTGAGATTCCGGAGGAATCGCGTCCGAAGTTCAAGCCTGTAGGAAAGATCGACCTCGATAAGCTGAATAGTCGCAAAGGACATGCGGCGGAAGTCAATCCGGCGCCGGCGCCTGTTGCCGAAGAAAAACAGGAAGAGAAAGTCGTGGAACCTGTGGTGGAGAAAGTGGAAGAACCTGTCGCTCAGCCGGAGGTGGAGGAGGAAGTAAAACCGGTGGAAGAGGTGGAAGTGGTAATACCGGTTCAACCTGTTGAAGAAGAAGCGGTGAAAGCAGAAGAAGCGCCGGTGGTTGAAGAGTCTACGGCTGAGGAGACGGACGAAAGCCAAAACGAGAGCCAAACCGAAAGCAAAAAGGAAGATATATATAAGATCCGTCCCACCGAAATCGTTTCCAAGATCAATGTAATCGGCCAGATTGACCTTGCCGCATTGAATCAGAACACTCGTCCGAAGAAAAAAACGAAGGAAGAAAAGCGCAAAGAACGCGAAGAAAAAGATAAGGTTCGCCAGGATCAGCGTAAGCTGATGAAAGAGGCGATCATCAAGGAAATCCGTAAAGATGACAGCACCCTGAATAAGCCGGAAGGCCAGGAAAGCGCAAATAAGAAAAAGCGTAGCCGCATCAATAAAGAAAAAGTGGATATCAACAACGCCTCTAACTTTGCGCGTCCTGCCTTTAACGGCGATAAAAATAAAAGCGGAAACCAGCAAGGCGGCGGCCAGGGACAGAGCAATAAGCGCCGCGGCAACAACAAAGACCGCTTTAAGAAACCCGTTATTAAACAAGAGGTTAGCGAAGAAGATGTAGCAAAACAGGTAAAAGAGACGCTTGCCCGTTTGACCACCAAGGGAAAGAGCAAGGGTTCGAAATACCGCAAGGAGAAGCGCGAATCGGCATTCAACCGCCAACAGGAGTTGGAGGACATGGAAAGTGCAGAAAGCAGGATACTGAAAATCACCGAATTTGTAACTGCCAACGAATTGGCAAGCATGATGAATGTTTCGGTAAATCAGGTGATTGCGATATGTATGAGTGTCGGTATTATGGTATCTATTAACCAACGTCTGGATGCAGAGACCATCAATCTGGTGGCGGAAGAGTTCGGATTCAAGACCGAATACGTGAGCGCCGAGGTATCTAACGCAATCGTTGAAGAGGAAGACGCCGCCGAAGACCTGGAACCACGCGCGCCGATCGTAACGGTGATGGGACACGTTGACCACGGTAAGACTTCATTGCTTGACTATATCCGTAAGGCTAATGTGATTGCCGGTGAAGCCGGAGGTATTACGCAACATATCGGAGCGTATAATGTGAAGCTGGAAGACGGCAGACGCATTACATTCCTGGATACTCCGGGCCACGAAGCGTTTACCGCGATGCGCGCCCGTGGCGCCAAGGCGACCGACATTGCTATCGTTATCGCGGCCGCCGACGACGATATTATGCCTCAGACGAAAGAGGCGATCAACCATGCTGTGGCCGCGGGCGTGCCTATTGTATTTGCCATTAACAAGATCGATAAGCCAACGGCAAACCCCGAGAAAATCAAGGAAGGACTTGCACAGATGAACTTTCTTGTGGAAGAGTGGGGAGGTAAGTACCAGTCGCAAGATATTTCTGCGAAAAAAGGTACAGGCGTCAGCGAACTGCTGGAGAAAGTGTTGCTTGAGGCGGAAATGCTTGAACTGAAAGCGAATCCGGACAGGCGGGCTACCGGCTCGATCATCGAATCGACGTTAGATAAGGGACGCGGTTACGTGGCTACGGTGCTTGTGTCCAACGGTACGCTGAAGATGGGAGATATCGTACTGGCAGGAATACACTACGGTCGTGTGAAAGCCATGTTCAACGAGCGTAATCAGCGTATAGAGAAAGCCGGGCCTTCGGAACCGGTGTTGATACTCGGACTGAACGGAGCGCCGACTGCCGGAGACACATTCCACGTGATTGAAACGGAGCAGGAAGCGCGTGAGATCACCAACAAGCGCGAACAATTGCAACGTGAACAAGGCCTGCGTACGCAGAAGATTCTCACGCTGGACGAATTGGGACGCCGTATCGCATTGGGCAACTTCAAAGAGCTTAATGTTATTGTCAAAGGTGACGTGGACGGTTCTATCGAGGCATTGAGCGATTCGCTGATCAAGCTGTCCACAGAACAGATCCAGGTGAATGTCATTCACAAGGGTGTGGGACAGATATCGGAATCGGACGTTACGCTGGCGGCGGCTTCGGATGCAATCATCATCGGATTCCAGGTACGTCCGTCAAGTTCCGCACGCAAATATGCGGAACAGGAAGGGGTCGATATCCGCCTGTATTCTGTGATTTATGCGGCCATTGGCGAAGTAAAAGCGGCAATGGAAGGCATGCTTACTCCTGAAATGAAGGAAGAAATAACAGCGACGATAGAAGTTATCGAAGTCTTCAACATCACCAAGGTGGGTACGGTAGCCGGAGCGATGGTGAAAGAAGGTAAGGTGAAACGCTCCGACAAGGCGCGCCTGATCCGCGACGGTATCGTGATCCATACAGGTACCATTAACGCCCTGAAACGCTTCAAGGAAGATGTGAAAGAAGTGGCCACCAACTACGAATGTGGCATCAGCCTGGTGAACTGCAACGATATCAAGGTGGGTGATATGATTGAGTCTTACGAAGAGGTTGAAGTAAAACAAACCTTGTAATTCCATGGTCTTGCCCTGAGGCAGAGCTGTTGGTTACTGTTATTTGAATATAAAAGAACGCGGATGACGTGGGGTTAGCTCCGTGTCGTCCGCGTTTCCGTTTTTATCTGATAAAGACTTGAAAGAATGGGATTGATAGACATAGTGATACTTGCGATTGTAGGAATCGGGGCCTTCAGGGGATTCCTCAGAGGTTTTATATATCAGTTGGCATCTATTGCAGGATGGATTGCCGGGTTCCTTGCCGCCAGGGCGCTTTACCTCATTGTAGCGGAGAAGCTGGCCCTCTATATCCATGACGCATCTGTGACCACACTCCGGGTTGTTACATTCGTGGCTGTCTGGGTCATTATCCCTTTATTGTTCACATTGGCCGCCACATTCTTTACCCGTGTCGCCAAAAAGCTATCGCTCGGGACTCTCAACCGTTTACTGGGTCTCCTGTTTGGAGCGGCCAAGTGGATACTTATTGTCGGGCTATTGATCAATGTGCTCGATTCTCTCGACACGAACAACCGGCTGCAAATCAGAAAAGAAGAGTCCGTGTTATATTATCCCATAAGAGACATCGCCGGCAGTTTTCTCCCTACCGTTAAGGAGATAACGGACGAATACATAACTTTATAGTATATGATGCAACAGGAAGAACCCAATAAATATGTAAAGGAACTCACGCAGGAGAAGTACAAATACGGTTTCACGACCGATGTACATACCGACATCATTGAGAAGGGGCTTAATGAAGACGTGGTTCGCACTATATCCGCAAAGAAGAACGAACCGGAATGGCTGTTGGATTTCCGCCTGAAGGCTTATCGCCACTGGCTGACCCTGGAGATGCCGGACTGGGCGCATTTGCGGATACCTGAGATTGACTATCAGGCCATCTCCTATTATGCGGCTCCGAAGAAGAAGAAAGGGCCTGGGTCCATGGACGAGGTAGACCCGGAACTGATCAGGACATTCAACAAGCTGGGGATTCCCCTGGAAGAACGGATGGCGCTGAGTGGAATGGCGGTAGACGCCGTGATGGATTCTGTTTCCGTAAAGACTACTTTCAAGGAAACGCTGCTGGAGAAAGGAATCATATTCTGTCCGTTCAGTGAGGCGGTGCGGGAACATCCTGACCTGGTGAAGAGCTACATAGGCTCTGTAGTGGGATACCGCGATAATTTCTTTGCGGCGTTAAACTCCGCCGTGTTCTCCGACGGGTCTTTCGTATATATCCCGAAAGGTGTCCGCTGTCCGATGGAGCTGTCGACTTATTTCCGCATCAATGCGGCGAATACCGGACAGTTTGAACGTACGCTTATCGTAGCCGATGAGGATTCGTATGTGTCTTATCTTGAGGGATGTACGGCTCCGATGCGCGACGAGAACCAGTTGCATGCCGCCATTGTGGAGATTATTGTGCATGACCGTGCGGAAGTGAAATACAGTACGGTGCAGAACTGGTATCCGGGCGATGCGGAAGGGAAAGGCGGGGTGTATAACTTCGTGACCAAACGTGGAAACTGTAAAGGGACAGGCAGTAAACTGTCCTGGACACAGGTGGAGACGGGAAGCGCTATCACCTGGAAGTATCCTTCCTGCATCCTGACGGGCGACCATTCGACCGCTGAGTTCTATAGCGTGGCGGTGACCAACAACCATCAGCAGGCCGATACGGGAACGAAGATGATACATGTGGGGAAGAACACGCGGAGCACGATTGTCAGTAAGGGTATCTCTGCGGGAAAGAGCGAGAACTCTTATCGCGGGCTGGTGCGTGTTGCCGAGAAGGCGGAAGGCGCCCGCAACTACAGTCAGTGCGACTCTTTGTTGCTTGGCGACCGGTGCGGGGCGCATACGTTCCCTTATATGGATATCCGCAACGAGACGGCCATTGTGGAGCATGAGGCCACAACAAGCAAGATCAGTGAAGACCAGATATTCTATTGTAACCAGCGCGGGATATCTACCGAAGACGCTGTGGGGCTGATCGTAAACGGATATGCCAGGGAGGTGCTGAACAAACTTCCGATGGAGTTTGCCGTAGAAGCTCAGAAACTGCTGTCCGTCTCATTGGAAGGCAGCGTGGGGTAATTTCAATCGTAAAATCGTAAATATGAAGTTGTTAGAGATAAGGGACTTGTACGCAAGTATCAATGGGAAAGAGATTCTGAGAGGTATAAATCTCGATGTGAATGCGGGTGAGGTACATGCCGTCATGGGGCCTAACGGGTCGGGCAAGAGTACGTTGAGCAGTGTGCTTGCGGGCCATCCGGCCTTTGAGGTGACCGGGGGCGGCGTACGTTTCCTGGGGCGGGATCTGCTGAAGCTCAGTCCTGAGGACCGCAGTCATGAGGGGCTGTTCCTGTCTTTCCAGTATCCGGTGGAGATTCCGGGGGTGAGTATGGTGAATTTCATGCGCGCGGCCGTGAACGAGCGGCGTAAATACAGGGGGCTCCCTGCTTTGCCGGCCGGAGAGTTCCTGAAGTTGATGCGCGAAAGGCGTGAAGTGGTGGAGCTGGACAATAAGCTGGCGAGCCGCAGTGTGAACGAAGGATTCAGCGGCGGCGAGAAGAAGCGCAACGAGATATTCCAGATGGCCATGCTGGAACCGCGGCTGAGTATCCTCGATGAAACGGACTCCGGACTGGACATCGACGCTTTGCGTGTCGTGGCGGAAGGTGTGAATAAGCTCAGGTCGGCGGAAAACAGTTATATCGTGATCACGCACTATCAGCGGTTGCTGGACTATATCAAACCGGACGTGGTGCATGTGCTCTACAAGGGGCGTATCGTGAAGACGGCCGGCCCCGAACTGGCTCTGGAACTGGAGGAACGCGGGTATGACTGGATCAGGGAGGAATTGGGGGAGTAATCTTTTAGATGAGGATTACACGTTTGTTTATGTGTTTTTTCAGACACGGATTTCACGGATGACACGGATTTTAAAACACGGATTATTTTATGATACATGAGGATTTGACAGGGGGGATCATAGGTGCATTCTATGAAGTATATAACAGTTTGGGGTATGGCTTCTTAGAACAAGTATATCAGAATGCACTATATAAAGAGCTGGTTGGCATGGGCTTGAAATGTGAACCTCAAAGGAGGATCAACGTGTATTATAAAAATTCTTTAGTAGGAAACTATGTGGCGGATATGGTTGTTGAGGATTTGGTTATACTGGAATTAAAAGCTGTCAAGCAACTGCTTCCTGAACATGAATGTCAGCTAATCAATTATCTTAAAGCTACGGGTATAGAAGTAGGCTTGCTATTGAACTTCGGCGATAAAGCGGAGATAAGGCGTAAAGTATTAACTCCGGATACAGACAGGTATAAGAGCTTTGAGGAGTTGTCGGAATAACCGTGTTTTGAAATCCGTGTCATCCGTGAAATCCGTGTCTGAACAATAGATAAACGTGTCATCCGTTTCCAGATAACAACTATAAAACTATGGATATAGAACAACAATACCGCGATCTGTTTACGCGGGCCGGGCGTATGATATGCCGGCATAGCGCCGATGTGCTGAACGCTCCGCGGGCGGCGGCTTTTGCGGACTTCGGGCGGCAAGGTTTCCCGACACGCCGGACGGAGGGATACGGATACACCGATGTGAGGAAGTTCTTTGAGCCGGATTACGGCCTGAACCTCAACCGGTTGGACGTGCCGGTGAACCCTTACGAGGCGTTCAGGTGCGATGTGCCTCACATGAGTACTTCGTTGTACTTCGTGGTGAACGACACCTTTTGCAAGGAGAGGGGTTCGCCGGAGGCCCGTCTGCCGGAAGGCGTGATCTTCGGGAGTCTGAGGGATGTTGCGGAGCAGCATCCCGAGCTTGTGGGGAAGTATTACGGGCGGTTGGCCGATACGTCGCGCGACGGGGTGACGGCCTTCAACACGGCTTTCGTTCAGGATGGGGTCTTCCTGTATGTCCCGAAGGGCGTCGTTGTGGACCGCCCGATACAGGTTGTCAATGTGCTTCGTGCAGACGTGGAGCTTATGGTGAACCGCCGTGTTCTGGTTGTCCTGGAAGAGGGCGCTCAGGCGCGTTTGCTGGCGTGCGACCATGCCATGGAGGGCGTGAACGGCCTGGCGACACAGGTGATCGAGGTGTTCGCCGGGGCGGGTGCGGCGTTCGACCTGTACGAGTTGGAGGAGACTCATACGGGTTCGGTGCGCATCAGTAACCTCTATGTGAGGCAGGAGGCATCGAGCCGTGTGTTGCACAACACCATGACGTTGACCGGCGGAGTTACCCGCAACATGACGCGCGTCACGCTGGCCGGCGAGCATGCACAGGCCAGCCTGTGCGGAATGGTTATTGCGGACAAGAGCCAGCATGTGGACAACTGTACGTTTGTTGATCATGCGGCGCCCGGATGTAACAGCAATGAACTTTACAAGTACGTGCTGGATGACGAGTCCACGGGCGCCTTTGCCGGTACGGCGCTGGTGCGCGCCGGTGCGCAGCATACCGTTGCCCGGCAGACGAACCGCAACCTGTGCGCCACCCGCAGGGCGCGGATGTATACGCAACCTCAGCTCGAGATTTACGCCGACGATGTGAAGTGCAGTCACGGCGCAACCGTCGGACAGTTGGACGACAACGCCCTGTTTTACATGCGCTCGCGCGGCATTGCCGAGCAGGAGGCCCGCCTGTTGCTGATGTTTGCTTTCGTTGGCGAAGTGGTAGACACCATCAGCCTGGAGCCGTTGAAAGACCGCCTGCACCGGTTGGTAGAAAAACGTTTCCGCGGCGAGCTGGCCGGGTGCAGAGAGTGTAGAGGAAGCCTAAAGCCCTAACAGCCTAAAGCCCCACGAACCTAAAGCCTCACCCCGGCCCTCTCCAAAGGAGAGGGAGAAAGAAAGACAACAGCCTCACCCCAGCCCTCTCCAAAGGAGAGGGAGAAAGAAATACATATAAATACTATTATATATATAATATAGAAGAGAAATGAATATACCAGACAAGAAACAACCGGAGAAACAACCGGAGGAACAACCGGAAAAACAACAAGAAATAAACGAGGTAACTCCTTCCCCCTCTCCTTTGGAGAGGGCCGGGGTGAGGCTTCAGGAAGACTTCCCCATCCTGCAACGTGAAGTATACGGCAAACCGTTGGTCTACTTAGACAATGCCGCAACGACCCAGAAGCCGCGGCAGGTGGTGCAGTCCATCGTAGACGGCTATTATTCCGCGAATGCGAATGTCCACCGCGGGGTGCATTTCCTGTCGCAACAGGCCACGGAGCTCCACGAGGGCGCGCGTGAAGCCGTCCGTAAGTTCATCAATGCCCGCAGCAGCGCCGAGGTGATTTTCACACGGGGAACCACCGAGTCCATCAACCTGTTGGCGCACAGCTACGGCGAAGAGTTCATGAAGAAAGGCGATGAAATCATCGTGTCGGACATGGAGCATCACAGCAACATCGTGCCCTGGCAACTGCTGGAAGCCCGCAAGGGAACGGCCATTAAGGTCATTCCGACCAACAGCAGGGGCGAACTGCTCACGGGCGTATATAAGGGGCTTTTCACCAAGCGTACGAAATTAGTCAGCCTGACCCACGTGTCGAACGTGCTGGGTACGGTCAACCCGGTCGAAGAGATGATCCGGATAGCCCACGCGCACGGGGTGCCCGTGCTGCTGGATGGCGCCCAGGCCGCGCCCCATCTGGGCGTGGACGTACAGGCGCTGGATGCCGACTTCTACGCCTTCTCGAGTCATAAGATGTACGGCCCGACGGGCATCGGCGTGCTTTACGGCAAGGAACAATGGCTGGAGCGCCTGCCACCATATCAGGGCGGAGGCGAAATGATCCGGAGCGTCAGCTTCAAAGGAACCGTCTTTAACGAACTGCCCTTCAAGTTCGAGGCGGGAACACCGGACTACATAGGTACCACCGCCTTTGCCGTGGCGTTAGAGTATATCACCGGCCTGGGCATGGAGAACATCGCCCGGCGTGAACACGAACTGACCGCCTACGCCATGCAACGGCTAAGCGCGATTGAAGGGATGCGCATCTACGGCGCGGCGGAACAGAGAACGGGCGTAATCTCCTTCCTTCTCGGCGATATCCATCCCTTCGACGTGGGAACACTGCTCGACAAACTGGGCATCGCCGTCCGTACGGGACACCATTGCGCCCAGCCTTTGATGCGGCGCCTGTGCATTGAAGGCACGGTGCGCGTCTCGTTAGCCTTCTATAATACCAGAGAAGAGATCGACGTGCTGGCAGATGCACTGGAGCGAATCCGGAAAATGTTCTGACCGGAAAGAAAGCGTTAAATCCGAAAGAATGACAGAATGACTTCAAGGGGCCGTGTGTATTTGCACGGCCTTCTTCATAAAACCACCCGCTGCGAGTGAACGCAAGTTCGCAGCCGCGGAATCACAGTGCCATGGCCTTGGAATCACAATGCCACGGCCGTGGAATTGTTGTGTCACGGCCGTGGGACTATACTTCCGCGGCCGTGGGAAAAAATATCCGCGGCTGCAAACATGACTGTTGCCGGAAAATCAGGAGTTAAGGAGTTAGCGCTTCGCGCAGGAGTTAAGGAGTTATCAGGCGCTAACGAGCGAAGCGAGTGCTAACTCCTTTAACTCCTGACTCCTGACTCCTGCGCGAAGCGCTAACTCCTGACTACTTTTCGCACTTATCATTGCATATTTCAAACGAAATCCATACATTTGACCCCTGTAATCCAATAAATCTGAAATCCGTGTAACCCGTGTAATCCGTGTCTGATAACCAATAACATATCTAATAACCCAATAAAAAGAATACCATGGATACTTTACTTTTCTGGCTCATCCCCTCAGCCTCGGCCCTGGCCCTCTGTTTCGCCTTTTACTTTCATAAACAAATGATGAAACAAAGCGAAGGCACCCCGCAAATGGCAAAAATCGCCTCCGCCGTACGCCGGGGCGCCATGTCCTACCTGTGGCAACAATATAAAGTAGTCACCTTCGTCTTCCTGGGCCTGGCGGCCATCTTCGCCATCATGGCCTACGGCTTCGACGTCCAGAACAAATGGGTGCCCGTCGCCTTCCTGACAGGAGGCTTTTTCTCCGGCCTTTCGGGCTTCCTGGGAATGAAAACCGCCACTTGCGCATCGGCGCGTACGGCCAATGCCGCCCGCCACTCGCTCAACGCCGGCCTGCGCGTCGCGTTCCGCAGCGGCGCCGTGATGGGACTGGTTGTCGTAGGCCTCGGACTGCTCGACATCTCCTTCTGGTATCTGCTGCTCAACGCCGTGATTCCTGCCGACGCGCTCACACCCGCACATAAACTCTGCATCATCACAACTACTATGCTGACCTTCGGTATGGGAGCCAGCACACAAGCCCTCTTCGCCCGCGTAGGAGGCGGCATCTACACGAAAGCCGCCGACGTAGGCGCCGACCTCGTCGGCAAAGTCGAAGCCGGAATACCCGAAGACGACCCGCGGAACCCCGCAACCATCGCCGACAACGTAGGCGACAACGTAGGCGACGTAGCCGGAATGGGCGCCGACCTCTACGAATCCTACTGCGGATCCATCCTCGCAACGGCCGCTCTGGGCGCGGCGGCCTTCACCGCCGACACGGCCATGCAATTCAAAGCCGTCATCGCCCCCATGCTGATTGCCGCCGCCGGCATCCTCCTGTCCATTATTGGCATATTCTCCGTACGGACAAAAGAAAACGCAACGATGAAGAACCTCCTCAGCTCCCTGGCCTTCGGCACAAACCTGAGCTCCCTGCTCATCGTCGCCGCCACATTCCCCCTGCTCTGGCTACTGCAACTGGACAACTGGTTCTGGATATCCTGCACCGTAGCCGTAGGACTTGTTGTCGGCATCATCATCGGACGCTCCACGGAATACTACACCTCACAATCCTACCGGCCGACACAAAAACTGAGCGAAAGCGGCAAGACAGGCCCTGCGACCGTCATCATCTCCGGTATTGGGCTGGGTATGCTCTCCACAGCCATCCCCGTCCTGGCCGTAGTTGCGGGCATCATCGCCTCCTTCCTCTTCGCCTCCGGATTCAACTTCAATAATATAGGCATGGGACTTTACGGCATCGGAATCGCTGCCGTAGGCATGCTTTCTACGTTAGGCATCACCCTCGCCACGGACGCCTACGGCCCCATAGCCGACAACGCCGGAGGCAATGCCGAAATGTCCGCGCTCGGCCCCGAAGTACGCAAACGCACCGACGCACTCGACTCGCTGGGCAACACCACCGCCGCCACCGGCAAAGGCTTCGCCATCGGTTCGGCCGCGCTGACGGGACTGGCTCTGCTGGCCTCCTACGTAGAGGAAATACGCATCGGGCTGGACCGCTTAGGCGCAAAAGCCCTCGTTATGCCCGGCGGAGAAGAGATCACCCTGGCCAAGGCCACCTTCGTCGACTTTATGAACTACTACGACGTTACACTCATGAACCCCAAAGTGCTCTCCGGCATCTTCACCGGCTCCATGATGGCCTTCCTCTTCTGCGGACTGACCATGAACGCCGTAGGCAGGGCCGCCGGCAAAATGGTGGACGAAGTACGCCGCCAGTTCCGCGACATCAAAGGCATCCTCACCGGCGAAGCCGAACCCGACTACGAACGCTGCGTGGAAATCTCCACCAAAGGCGCACAACGCGAAATGATCCTCCCCTCCCTGATAGCCATCATCGCCCCGATACTCACCGGCATCCTGCTGGGCGTCACCGGAGTGATAGGCCTGCTCATCGGAGGACTAAGCAGCGGATTCGTGCTGGCAATCTTCATGGCCAACGCCGGCGGCGCATGGGACAACGCCAAGAAATACGTGGAAGAAGGCCACTTCGGCGGCAAGGGAAGCGAAGTCCACAAAGCCAACGTCGTAGGAGACACCGTCGGCGACCCCTTCAAGGACACCTCAGGCCCAAGCCTGAACATCCTCATCAAGCTCATGAGCATGGTAGCCATTGTAATGGCCGGACTCACCGTAGCCTGGAGCCTGTTCTGACCCAATTTACCAGTTACCGATGAGCAGTCTTTTCCCCTGGATGTACGAGAACCTGACGGAAGCCGGCTGTGACGAAGCCGGCCGCGGTTGCTTGGCCGGCCCGGTCTACGCCGCCGCCGTCATACTGCCCAAAGACTTCCGTAGCGACATGCTGAACGACTCCAAACAACTGACAGCGGCGCAACGCTACTTCCTGAGGAACATCATTCAGGAACAAGCCATAGCATGGGCCGTGGGGATAGCCACCCACGAAGAGATCGACACGATCAACATCCTGAACGCCTCTTACCTGGCCATGCACCGCGCCATCGGCCGGCTGGACATACGTCCCGAACACCTGTTGATCGACGGCAACCGGTTCAAGGCATACAATCGCATACCCCATACCACAATCATCAAGGGAGACAGTAAATACCTCTCCATAGCCGCCGCCTCCGTGCTGGCAAAGACCTACCGCGACGACTATATGCATCAGTTGCACCGGGAATTTCCCCTTTACGGCTGGAACAAAAACAAAGGCTATCCCACAAAGAAACACCGCCAGGCAATATCCGAACACGGCATCTCGCCCCATCATCGCCTGACATTCAATCTGCTGGGCGAGAAGATTATTTAGCCGTTAACCCCACAAACAGAAGAGAAAATTAACCCTGCAAACAAAAAAGAAATTAACTTTGCAAACAGAAAAGGAATTAACTTCGCAAACAAAAAAGAATTAACTTTGCAAACAGAAAAAGGAAAGATGCCAGAGCGATCGAATGGGCCGGACTCGAAATCCGGTGAACGGCCTTGCTGTTCCGTGGGTTTGAATCCCACTCTTTCCGCCGGAGGGCGAAAACTATAAAACAGATTTCTGATAAGCCACTATATATGTGCTGAATAAAGAGATGAAAATTAAGTAAACAAGGATTATCACAGACAATAGTTTCATCTGATCACCGGGAAATGATGCAAGCGTAAAAGAACCGTTCCTTCCGGTTTTTTTTATGGTATAGCTGTAAACGTTATACAACAGATAGCCCGTTGATACCCCGGCAATTATTCCGCCCAGTATATCCGAAACGAAGTGCACGCCTATGAATATCCGTGAATAGGCCACGACTGCCGCCCATAAAAAAACAATGGCGGTATACAATTTATTCCTGAACAATAGTGATGAAAACATAGCGAATCCGAAACTGTTGGTTGCATGTCCGGATATAAAGCCATATTTACCGCCGGTGTAATCAAAAAGCGTCCTTACATGCTCCATTATTCCGGGGTAATGAGTCGGGCGGGGCCGTGCAATCAGCGGTTTTATCAGATGGCTTGATAATTGGTCGCAAATCACAAACAATAAAATCAATGCCGTCAGAACGGGTAAGTATTGTTTCCATGTTTTTTTATACACAATATTTATAAGGAGTAAAAAGGCAAGAGGGATCCATATTTTAATGGACGAAAATACCCACATAACGCAATCAAAGAAAGGATTGTGTGCGCCATTAATAAGGAAGAATAATTTTTCTTCATCCGGAATCAAATCGTGAGCCATAACAAATTAATATATTTCGAACTTTGTTGTCGTTATCGATTACAGGGTAATTACCCTATGAATATTCCTTTATTGGCTTTTAAAAGCAAGTCGTGTGCAAGAGAAACAAAGTAGGTATCTTCAAGGCTGAATACAAATGATTGAGATACTATTTTGTGTCAAAAAACGATCGTTTAATGACACAACTTTTTGGGGTAAACCGGACGCTCTGATTTACCCTGAAAAAGTCGCTTTCCGTAATGAAAAGACTAACCTGAAACGCCCGTTTGGAGCGGTTTTGAAGAAATACTGAGAATTAGTTGCCGTAAAACTTGCACGGAGTGAATAAATGATTTATTTTTACGCTCATTAAACGATCCTTTAATGAGCATTCCTGCTTTTTATTGTTTTTTCTTATATAAAGTCTTCGTTTATATATATTATGGAACCATCTGTATGTACGCGCGTATTTCTTTAAAAAAACATTAAAGTTTATCCCTTATTCTTTAGAAGAAAGAGCCTGTTGAATTGGTTGTCTGACAATTAAACACATTGTCCGGCCGGAATTCTCAAATCATACAATTTCAATCCGTTTTTTCACTTTTCAACTTTCACTTTTTAATTTATATGAACTATTTTTGTCTCATGGAATATCGCGTAGCACAATTCATAAAAAAGGAGAAGCTCTTCACCTTCGATGATAAAGTCTTGGTCGCCCTGAGCGGCGGGGGAGATTCGGTTGCGCTGTTGCGCGTTTTGCTGTCGTTGGGCTATAATTGCGCCGCCGTCCATTGCAACTTTCACCTGCGCGGTAAGGAGTCCGGCGAAGACGAAGAGTTCGTGTGCCGGTTATGCCGGATGCTGGAAGTTCCGCTCCACCTCACCGCTTTCGATACCCGGGCCTATGCACGCAGGAAAAAAATCTCCATCGAGATGGCCGCCCGCGAGCAGCGCTACCGTTGCTTTGACAAGCTGGCTCGCACCTGCGGGTATGCGGTTATCGCCGTCGCCCACCACCGGGACGACAGCGTCGAAACGATGCTGCTCAACCTTATCCGGGGTACGGGCATTCACGGACTTTCGGGCATCCGTCCCCGGAACGGGAAAATCGTACGGCCGCTTCTGTGCGTCACCAAGGACGAAGTGACCGGCTATCTCGACAGCATCCGGCAACCGTTCATCACAGACAGCACCAATCTGCAGGACGAATACCTGCGTAACAAAATCCGCCTGAAACTGCTGCCCCTGATGCAGGAAATCAACCCGTCGGTTAAAGACGGACTGTTCCGGACCGGCAGCTACCTGAACGAAGCGGCAACCGTTTACGACAAAGCCATCGAAGAAGCAAAAAAACGCGTATCGTCCGGCAAAAGCATCCACATCGGGTCGCTCCTGGCGGAAGCCTCGCCCGGCGCCCTGCTCTTCGAGATACTGCACCCGCTGGGATTCAATTCCGCACAGGTGGAAGATATCCTGCAATCCCTCGACTCGCAACCCGGCAGGCAATTCATAAGCCCTTCGGGATGGCGGGCTGTCAGAGATCGCGAACGGATATTGATCCACCGGATACCAACCACCGCGGAAACCACCCCGCCCTTCCGGCTCACCTTCACCGAAAAGGAATACACCGCCGGCTTCCGGATAACCGTCGATAAACGGATCGCATATTTCGATACCGATAAACTCACCGGTGGCTTCACCCTGCGCAAATGGGGAAAAGGCGACGCCTTTGTTCCCTTCGGCATGACCGGCAGGAAACTGGTCAGCGATTACCTGACCGACCGGAAGTTCTCCGTCCCGCAGAAAGAGAACCAATGGGTGCTGTGCAGCGGCGAAACCATAGCCTGGGTCATCGGCGAACGTACCGACAACCGCTTCCGCATAGACGAGTCCACTCGCCGCGTAACCATCGTAAAACTACTGTAAGAACAGGGAGGAGAAAATCCACCCCCGCGACCCATGCCGGTAACCCCCCGGTCGGATAAGAAAAAACCCGACTGGTTTCACAACTTGCCGGGCAGGAAATATAACTTATTATGAGTAAATAAAAAAATAGTTCTTAGAAACGTACTCCCAGGGTCATAAGCGCCTGATGATTATTATTTTTCACATGGGTCTTCGGAAGACGGTTTTCATAATGCTCATGATCGACATCCGCATCATGGAAAGCATAAAAATCTTCCGTATGCGCAGTATATTTATAAGCCAGATCAACATAGAAACTCTTACCGCGATAGCCAATCCCCAACGTATAATTACTGATCGCTTTCGTATTGGCATAGTCCGTATCGGTTATTACGCTGTTTTCGGGAAGCTCCTTAAATGCTATATCCCTAAATGCAGCCGAAGAGACGCTATACCCCGCCCTGAAAGCAAATCCGGGAAGGAATTTATATTCCGCTCCCACACGGAACGTACTTACCCCCTTCAACATGTCTTTGGCCGTTCCGTTCTCCCACCACATCGGGCCGCCCTGATAGTCGGCATAACGAAACGCCATAGCGGAATAATCCTGATACTCATATTCCGCCCCCAACGCAAGGCTCGTTCCCAAAGTATAACCTAAACTGAAATTGAATTTCCACGGCGTGTGCAAACGATATTTAAAGGAAGCGTCCCTGTCGCCCAGCTCCCTGTACGTGTCTATCTCCCCGCTCACCAGCTCACCCTTATCATTCTCCATATTATCGTAGATAAGATATGCACCGGTTCTATGCGTCAACGTATAATACGTGGGCGTATGTATGGCCACCCCGACACGCAATGGGGAATATTCGAACGGACGCACGATAGCGCCGAACTTCACGTCAAAACCCGATCCTGTCGTTCTGTTCCAACTTTCCAGACTGTAACCCCAGGGATCGGAAGCGGGATAACTCTCATCATAAATGGAATACTTCTTATAATTAATGTCATACAATCCTAGGGTAAACCCAAGATAAACACGCTCATTGAAATTCAGGGACATATTAAATTCAAACTCATCCATGCCGCCCGACTCTTTGGAATAAAACTTACCATAGGCGCGAGACAGATGTCCCGTATATCCCGGAGCATTTTCAACCGGATTATATAACCAACCCATCCAGCCCAGGGCGGCAAGCCACCCCGCATTATCATGACTCAATAAGTTGTCGTCAAGCGTAGCTATATCACATCCCACATCATACATCAGATTCGCCTGGTTTACCATTTGATTCGTTTGCGACAGCGGATAATCCTCACTGACCACCGGAATATCTCCCGCCATCGACATGAGCTTGTTGAAAGAGGTATTTCTCTGATAGTTGAATCCGAAGTTTATGTAACGCAAAGGCGTATGATCTCCTATCTTATTCGCGAAAACAAACCCTATGTTATCGAATTGGAAGCGGTCTTTATTCCCCCCGGAAGACAACCCTTGAAAATCACTTTTAGTCTCCGTGGCGGAAAAACTAAGGGTAGCTACGGCATCATTACTGCGGTAAATACCTGTACCGGCAGGATTCGTGCCGATCGTCGAAATATCCCCTCCAAGAGCTCCCATGGCGCCACCCATTCCGACAAAACGGGCTGTCCCTTTCAATCCGTTATCGCTGAACTTCACGGCGTCATATATATTTTGCGCCCCCGCCCCTGTCATGACGAAGAGCGTTGAAATAACCATTGATATAGTCTTTTTCATAATGCTGCTTTATATCTTTTACGTTCAAACTAAAAACGTATTGCTATCTCCTTCCGCCACTCGAACGGGACGATCCGCCGGAACGGGATGAACCGCTACTGCCGGATGATCCGCCGCTGCCCGAACGCGAAGTACTCGGAGCGGTATAAGAAGAACCGCCCGAAGAAGAACTGCCGGATGAATAGTTCCTTGTTGAAGTGGAACGGCTGCTGCCGGTTGATGAACCACGGCTTGATGACGTTGAAGCGGAACCGCTCACCGATTCGCGCGTACCTCCGGAAGACGTTGAATTACGTGATGCATTCGTCGTACTTGGGCGGGTATAAACGGAACCGCCACCGGTTTCCGTACGGTCATTTTCACGCGTAACGTTAGCCCGGCCTGTACTTCCGTCTCTGGTCCCGACCACTCTGCGTGTCGTACTTGTCTCCCCGCCGGATACTGCAGGACGACGGCTACCCGTTGTTCCCGATGAAACTGCCGAACCGGGACGCCGGTTTGTACTTGCTGTGGACGTTGAACCGGGACGCCGGTCTCCTATGCTTACACGATTTGAATTAGGACGCCGGGTCGCATTGTATGCGCTCGCCCAATGGCCTCCGCCACCCGGATACCAGCCACCGCCATACCAATAGTGGTGATGTCCCCATCCGCCATACCAGTAATGACGATGTCCCCATCCGCCATACCAGTACCCCGGCCAATAACCTCCCCATCCCCAATAGTTGCCGGCATACCAGGAATTCCAACCGGGTCCCCAGCCCCAGCCTGCGGAACCCCAACGCCAATCCCACCACAGACGGTTGGAAAATGTCGGGAAAGCATAAGC
>JAIRNG010000139.1 GCA_031258135.1 Mediterranea sp. (in: CFB group bacteria) | reverse complement strand
ATCTCTTGATAACTGCGGAACATCCCGATACAGGAGTATCCCCACCGGCCGCGGTCGGCGCGTTCGTTGGGAGCGATGTCATCCAGCTCGCGGTCGGCGATGTCTTTCCACGGCGCTTTCAGAATCTTGTTGTCCGAATATCCGGTGTTGAGCTTCACATGATACTTGAAATCCTTGCCGATCTTGTCACGCCAGCCCAACGAAAGTTCGACGCCATAGTTGTCAATCGAGCCGTAATTGGAAGCCGAAGCCGTGGC
Organism: Mediterranea sp. (in: CFB group bacteria); assembly: GCA_031258135.1. Taxonomy (GTDB): domain Bacteria; phylum Bacteroidota; class Bacteroidia; order Bacteroidales; family Bacteroidaceae; genus Bacteroides. The sequence continues at coordinate 4,728 of JAIRNG010000139.1, read as the reverse complement.
GCCCACTGTGGTCGGAAAGTCGGGAGCGTTCGTAATGGCCATAAACACATCGCGGTTCCTGTCATAATAGGCATCCAGCGTAACCGACAGACGGCTGTTCAGGAAATTCAGGTCAAGACCGATGTTGCTCTTGTAACTCTTATCCCAGTGCGAGTTGCGATTGGGCACGGCAGTTGGAATCTGGAAGTGAGCGCCGGCTACCTGATCCGGATTGGAGCCGAAGATCGGGCCTTTTACCATTTCTGATCCGTAGGTTTGTTGCCAAGCCCAGGCAGCCACATTGTCACGTCCCAACAGACCGTATGAAGCGCGTATCTTTAAGAAATCAACAAATGTAATTCTGTCTTTAAACCAGCTTTCTTCGGAGATGATCCATCCCAGAGACAATGACGGGAATATACCCCAGTAGTTTTCAGGAGCGAATTTGGTAGATGCGTCCGAACGGATCAGGAACTCAGCCAGATAACGATCGGCGTAGGCATAGTTGAGACGGCCGATATAAGACAATACGCCACCTTCCGAACGTTTAAATTCAGTGGTCTGGGTACCGTTAGCCCCATTGGATTGACCATTCGTAAACGAATAAGGGTCGTCTACTTGTCCCCAGATGTATTCATACTCATTTTCGGACTTCTCGATAGAGAACAAACCGCTTACGTCATGCAAGCCAAAAGAACGGGCATAAGTCGCAATAAAGTTTAACTGATAGCGGTCGCTGCGGCTCATTGTACGACGAACATAACCAGCGTTCTCCACAGGGACAATGGTCATATTCTCAAAATTCATCGCATATCCCGGCGTATCTGTATAAAGGTGGCTGCCGCTACCCCCGCGGTTACCATCGGCAAACTTATACAGTTGGTAGTCGGAACCGAACTGGTTGTCTTTCGTCGTACTTATGTTTTTTGAATACGTCACTTTCACCTTCAGGCCTTTCAGTATCTTACTCCAACCAAAATCATACTCTAACGAAGAATTGATAGTCATGTTTTGAGGCATATTGGTGGTATAGTTACCCACAACATTTTCAACCATATCATAATGATAGTCCTGCGTCTGCTCTATACGGCCATTCGTGATGCCATATCCGGCAATCGGCAACCCATCTACATATTCGGGAATATAGCGCGGACGGGTCAACAACATGACATAGTCTTTTTCATCGTTCGCTCCGCCTACCTTGGAGAATGCATTCTTCTTCTCTCCATAATCGCCGGACACTTGCAAGGAAGCCTTTACCCACGGGCTGATTTTTACATCCATACCGGCGCGGTAGTTCCAGCGTCCGTAGTCGATGCGTCCGAGGTTACCTTCCTGCGTCACATAAGAGACGCCGCCAAAATAGGTTGCATTTTCGCTACCGCCGCCAATGTTGATGCTGTGTTTCTGCGTCAGGCCGGAGCTCCAGTATTTATCCAGCAAATCATAGTTGAGCGAACGCATCGCTGTCAACTCATCAGCCTGGAACAAATCATTTTTCTTATCATAAGTACTCGTTGGGTCGGCGGCGCGAATGGCATTCCATGTGCGGCCAAAATTATATGAATCCATCACTTTGGAACGATAGAACTCGTCTGTATAACCAAACTGCCCGTTATAGGAGATTTTAGGCTTGCTTACCTGTCCGCGTTTCGTTTTCACAAGCACGACACCCTGCGCAGAACGCGCACCATACACTGCCGCCGCTGCATCTTTCAATACGGAAATACTTTCGATCATGCTGGCGTCCAGGTTGTTGAATGCACTCTCGTCGGCAATAAAATCATCAATTACATACAATGGCACCAACAGGCCTGAACTGGTAGTAGGAGCGCTTACCGACAAGTCGCTGTTACGAATCACAATCCTGGCGGTTTCACCCGGACGGTTACTGCTTTCGTTTACGCTCACTCCGTTGATCAGACCTTCCAGAGCCGCTCCCAGGCTGGTCACGGAAAGATCGTTAAACTCCTGCGGAGCTACGGTAGCAATAGACCCGGTGAGGTGCGCTTTCTTCTGAGCGCCATAACCCACAACGACAACCTCTTCAAGTTGCATATAGTCTTCCTTCAACACAATGCGTGTGTTCCTGAAATCGGAAATGGTCTGGCTTACAAATCCTATGAATGAAATGGTAAGCTGTCCTTTAGGCGGAACAACGATCGAAAAACGCCCTTCAAGGTCTGAAATGGTTCCCACACTTGTTCCTTCTACTTTGACAGAAGCGCCTATAACAGGTTCACCCGTCTCGTCTACAACAGAACCTTTCACCGTTTGTGGCTGCTGTGCATGCGCGGGTATAACGAATCCCAACAGCATACTCAGGCATAAACTGAGAATCAGATATCTCTTCATATTTCTTATTTTTATCGTTTATACTTTTAATTATTCAGCAGGTAACCAACGCGGGTCTCCGGTACGTTTAGCTATTTGCTCGCTTCCACCCACGGTAAAATCTCCATTCTCGGGGTCTCTTAACTGTGGGTCTGTTTCAATATGCGTACCACTGGCGTCTTTGGGAGTAGTGGTCAATTCGCTGCTAACAAAAGCGCCACCATACCAATACGTATTTAAACCGCATGTTAATGTTGCATTAGCATTACCTCCACCCAATCGACGAATTACAGCTTTATTGCCGCAGTCCACAAAGATTGAATTCAATATGGTGATGGTATTTCCCTTCTGAGCAATATTGTTGGCATAGTTACCCATCTGATCATTTTTCACCACTTGCCAGAATGTACAATTTGTAATCAATAGATTAGCGTTTGCCCAAGTCTCTTCAGCAGGCAGAACTCTAGTTACTTGTGCACCTTGTAGCTGTATGAAATAACCACCATTGCTCTGCTTATTATAGAATGTACTGTTCACCAATGATAAGCCTTTAATGATAGCTCTCTGAGACCTTATAAGTTGAATACTGCTTGTTGTGTTTTGTTCAATCACACAATCCTTAATCAGAAGAGTTCCGACACCATAATATTGATTATTATCCCAGAACAGACGTTGTTTCAACCCTTTAATATTACAAGATAAAACAGCAATAGGCAAAGTGGTAGGGATAACAACATATCCACCCGGACTTGGTACGGCAGCTGGATTTAAAGTAGAATTAAGAAAGATAATTGCACTTCCATCAAAATTCGTACAATCCAGATCAATGAACTTCAATTTGAAACCTGCTCCGTCATTTAAGAAAGAGCCATTCGTCATTGTTAATGTCGGACGCTTTACTTTATTACCGCGAAGAGTAACTGAAGTCAAACCGACAGGCACATTACCATCCATTGTATATTCTCCATCGGCCTCCAACTCATAGCACAATTCCGTTGTACTTTCCGGAATGGGATTAGCGGCAAAATACTCCGTTAAATTAGTGCCATCCGGAATCGTTGCCGTTACCTCTAACATGTTATTATAGGCAACCACAGTTCCCTGCTCAGCTTCCTTATTATTGAATTTAGGATTACCCAGAGTCTTGATAACTACTTCATAATAAGTATCTTCAATCATTTCGCGCTCAGCAGTACATCCGTCTATCACCTGTTTTTCCTCGCCAACTACAACAGGATTCTCCGGATCGTCCACAATATAAAGCGAAAATTCATATCCTCCGGCACCCGGTACAACAGGCCATGTAATTTTCAACTTCGACCCGTCAGCACTGGGAACAACAGAGATTTTTTCAGCAGCAGGCGACTCCAGGGAGGCGTTTTCAACCCCTGATGACCAAGTCTTATCGTCCTCGTATCCATCAATACAAGAAACGAATAAAAACATCACCGCCAATGATATTAGCGACAATGTCTTTCTTCTCAAAAATGAGTTTTTCATAAATAATGCATTAAATTAAACAACATAATATAGTCTTCTCTTTATACATCGGCTTTAAACGCCCCAATCCCATTGGCGCATTTCATACATTTCTGTGTCATTAAACGTACATTTAATGACACAATAAAAAGGGTGAATTCGTCCTACACAGTATGTCCTGATATTTTTCATAAAGTTTATAAAAGATCAGATGTGATAACCATTAATAAAAACATATACGAACTGCAATATTTCATCCTATCTCCGCTTTTACTTTTTCTTTGATTTTTAAGCATGACGGATATCCTGATTACTTGTAATCACCTAAATGAAAAAAAATAAAATTAAAGCAAAAAATATATCCTATAATACGAATCTGAGTCCTTTTTTAAAGAGGATTGTCCTTCTATAACTCGACGTAATATGGAATTATTACGTCGAGTTATGGAATTATTACGTTGAGTTATGATACATGTATACCCCTACATATAAAAAAGGAAAGCGTTGCTTTCACCTCTTTTAAACGCCCTGTCCATCGGCGTTAAGGGGTGAAGGCAAGAAATTCGTGTTTCCTTCACTTGATCCGACCTGTCCGATACTGATGTGAAACTTTCGCCATAGGTATGATGAGGGTCGTCCTATTGGGATAGGTGTTTAGACAGGGAGATAAAGAGATCCACGACGAGTGAAAGCAAAAAAACCTTGCCTTCACCCTTAAATGCCGATCAGCAGGGCGTTTGAGGAAGGTGAAGGCAACGAAAAGGTTTTTTTATATGGAGATTTATTGTTGTTTTTCTTTTCCTTAAATCTCCGTGGTCGTAAGAAACTCCCGGACACGCATGTGCCTTATTCCCTCGTATGTATTCCCTCTGAACTGTTCCTGACTAACAACTATTTTAGGATAATTATCTTCTACTTTTAATAGACTGCCAAATT
>JAIRNG010000134.1 GCA_031258135.1 Mediterranea sp. (in: CFB group bacteria) | reverse complement strand
AGGTGAAAGCAACGCTTTCCTTTTTTATATGTAGGGGTATACATGTATCATAACTCAACGTAATAATTCCATAACTCAACGTAATAATTTAATAAGTCAACGTAATAATTCCATAACTCGACGTAATAATGGGGCAACCCGTTCGTCCTGAAGAAACCGTATTTGGGTATTGGCGCTCATTTAAAAACAATCTGAATAAATTGTAGCCCAGGAATAATTGAGTTATCTTTGTTTCAGATTTTCCAATAGAGATAATTTATGCGGTTGTCTGAATTAAAAACAGGTGAAAGAGGAGTTGTCGTAAAGGTTTTGGGACATGGCGGATTCCGTAAACGAATCGTCGAAATGGGATTCATCAAGGGGAAAATAGTGGAAGTATTGCTGAATGCTCCGTTGAAAGACCCTATAAAGTACCGCCTTATGGGCTATGAGATTTCATTGCGCCGTCAGGAAGCCGGGATGATTGAAATCATCAGTGAGCAGGAGGCTTTGGAACCTGACTGTCACGTTGGTTTAAATGAAGATATAAAATACTCTGAGGAAGCGCTGAAACGCATAGCCCTTGGAGAACGGAAGACAATCAATGTCGCTTTGGTCGGGAATCCGAACAGCGGGAAAACGTCGCTTTTCAATCTGGTCTCCGGCCTGCATGAGCATGTGGGGAACTATAGCGGGGTTACCGTAGATGCAAAAGAAGGTACTTTCAGGTTCGAGGGATACTGTTTCAAGATTGTCGACCTCCCGGGAACTTATTCTTTGTCGACTTACACTCCGGAGGAAATGTATGTGCGCAAGCATATTATCGAAGATACTCCCGATGTTGTCATCAACGTCGTAGATTCATCCAATTTGGAACGTAATCTTTACCTGACCACGCAACTCATTGATATGAATGTCCGCATGGTCGTGGCTCTGAATATGTATGACGAGCTGGAAGAGAGCGGAAACCAACTGGATTACCGTCTGTTGAGCCGGTTGCTCGGCGTACCTATGGCGCCTACCGTAGCAAAGAAGAATCTGGGAATCGATCATCTTTTCCGTATTGTGATCAACCTTTATGAAGGGACGGATTTTCCCGATAATGTGTATCGTCATATCCACATCAATCATGGCCCCGATCTGGAGAAGGCCATAGAGATATTGAAAGATGCCGTTTCGGAGAATGAAGATATCCGGCATAAATATTCCACCCGCTTTCTGTCCATAAAACTGTTGGAAAATGATAACGATGTGGAAGGATTGATACGCCAAATGCCTAACGGCGAGGATATTCTTGAAAAGAGGGATAAGTTGGCGCATCGCATTCATGAGCTGACGAAAGAAGATACGGAGTCGGCAATAACCGATGCCAAATATGGCTTTATTTCCGGAGCTTTACGGGAAACATATACGGATAATCATCAGGAACAGAAACAAACGACCAAAGTTCTGGACGCTATTGTAACCCACCGCTTCTGGGGGTTCCCGATTTTCTTCCTGTTCATGTATCTCATGTTTGAGAGTACTTTTGTCCTGGGCGGATATCCGATGGACGGTATTGAGTGGCTCGTCGGGGCTTTGGGGAATCTGATACACGAACACATGAATGAAGGCCCGTTGAAAGACCTGCTTATTGATGGCGTTATCGGCGGGGTAGGCGGTGTAATCGTTTTCCTGCCTAACATCCTGATTTTATACTTCTTTATTTCGTTGATGGAAGACTCGGGCTATATGGCCCGTGCGGCTTTCATTATGGATAAGATCATGCATAAGATGGGATTGCATGGAAAATCGTTCATCCCGCTGATCATGGGCTTCGGTTGTAATGTCCCGGCTATCATGGCTTCGCGTACGATAGAAAACCGGAAGAGCCGTCTGATCACTATGCTTATCAATCCTTTAATGTCGTGCAGTGCGCGTTTGCCTATTTATTTGCTCCTGGCCGGTGCATTTTTCCCCGGCAAAGAGAGTCTGACGCTATTGTCCCTTTATTCCATCGGTATCCTGTTGGCCGTACTCATGGCGCGTCTGTTTACTAAGTTCTTTAAAGGCGATGATACCCCGTTTGTCATGGAACTGCCTCCATATCGCATGCCGACTGCGAAGTCCATCTTCCGCCATACATGGGAGAAAGGCGCGCAATACCTCAGGAAGATGGGGGGGGTCATCATGATTGCATCCATCATTATCTGGTTCTTGGGTTATTATCCTCAAAACGATGCTTATGAAACGGTTGCCGAACAACAGGAGAACTCTTATATCGGCCGGTTGGGTAAAGCTATCGAACCCGTCATTGAACCGCTTGGGTTTGACTGGAAACTGGGTATCGGTCTGTTGACGGGAGTCGGCGCCAAAGAATTGGTCGTAAGTACGTTGGGGGTACTTTATGCCAACAACCCCGAAGCCGAAGCCGTGAGCCTTGCCGATCGCATTCCTATCGCTCCGTTTGCGGCGTTCTGCTATATGCTGTTCTCTTTGATCTACTTCCCGTGTATCGCGGTCCTTGCTGCCATTAAGCACGAATCCGGCAGCTGGAAGTGGGCTTTATTTGCTGCGGTCTACACGACCGGATTAGCCTGGGTTGTGACCTTTGCCGTCTATCAGGCCGGCCGGTTGTTTATGTAACTCTCAGATTGGTCGTACCTTGTTTATATCACCTCGTTATGATGTCTATGACCATACAGGAATGGATCGTTGCAATCATCATGCTTCTTTGTGTCATTGGGGCCGGGCGGTGTGTTGTACGCTTTCTCCGGTCGGCAAGGAACGATGATGATCCATGCGCCAACTGCGCCGGCGGATGCGACCTGAAACGTCTGTCGGACGAAAAGCGGCAAAGATGCGGAGAGAGCCAAAAGAAAGGGAACAAAAAATGCTGCGGTTAGTTGCTAAATTGAAATTTAGATAGTACCTTTGCAAACGGAAAATCCGATAGGGTTCCTTGGCCGAGTGGCTAGGCGCCGGTCTGCAAAACCGTTTACGGCGGTTCGAATCCGCCAGGAACCTCAATCAAACCCTCTCAGATAGCCTCTAAGGGGGTTTTTCTTTGCTCTTAATCGAAAATGCGCCCACAAATGTAATACCCCTGAAAAGCTGCACGACTATATAAATTTAACCTCGACACATGAAGGGAGAAAGGCAATCGGAAAGATATTCACTTTTTTGTGAATAAGAAAATAATGTTTATCTTTGCCGTATCAATCCATATGATATGGAAGTTATTTTTGAAAAGGAATACTTGCAAGAAT
>JAIRNG010000113.1 GCA_031258135.1 Mediterranea sp. (in: CFB group bacteria) | reverse complement strand
CGTAACGATGCTTTGCAACGTTTGTTGCGCAGCAGCATTTTAAGTTCCAGACGAAAGTATTCGCCGATTTCCCCGTAACGTTCCAGGAATTTATATTCGGACAGGACTCTGATTCTGGTGTCTTCCACTCTGTTCATCTCCACGTATACCAGTTTGGACATGACCGTACGGTTGATCAGCCACATAACGACTATGGCGAGCACAACGATCAGGTATGCCCACACCTGCCCTTCGATGAATCCTTCTCCCAGATCCCTCGTGAACGTACTGACCGGGTGGTCGAGGGTAAACTCGGCAACACCCAACAAGCCGTACGCCGTTATGGGAAGCCCTATCCACCAGACTCTTTCCCGTATCAGCGTGCGGCATAGCAGGAACGCATAGTTATTGAATATCATGAGCAGCCAGACGCCCAGGCTGTAGGTCATGACTCCCCCGATGCCGAAATATTTAGGTATCGTACTGAACAGGGCAAACGGGATAAAGAAGAACAGCCAGAACGCATTGAAGGCGCTTAACCCTGAGCGGATCAGAAGAAAGTCTATCAGCCGGTTTCTCTTTACCGGCAGCAACAGATAGGGTTTCACCTCTTGCGTAGGAGTCTTCTGGAAAGGAAAACGCATCGTGAAATCCAGTAGAAGGATAAACAGCAGCCCGGAGTTCAGGAGATGGTAGGGTTCCATGTTGGGGGCTGCTTCCCGGAAGATCAGGGCGAACGAAACGCCGAAGAAGATGAGGTATCCGATCCAGAAGATCACCATGAAGTACATGAAGAATTTCCCGAACCGGTTCTTCTCAACCATCGGGTGCCTTTTCGCGGCAAGTTTGCCGTGCCGGCGGAGTTCGTTGAACAGTGTTGATAAATTACTCATCGTCTTTTTTCCTTTATATTGCTTCCCTGATACGGACCAGTTTAATCAACAGATCTTCAAGCAGGTCGAGTTTCAGCATATTGGCTCCATCGCTTTTCGCCCCGGCAGGGTTCTCGTGTGTTTCGATGAATATTCCGTCGGCGCCTACGGCGATGCCTGCTTTGGCTATGGTTTCGATGAGTCCGGGCATTCCTCCGGCCACTCCGCTGTCCTGGTTCGGCTTTTGCAGGGAATGGGTCACGTCGAGCACGACAGGGCAACCGATGGTTTTCATTTCCGGGATCCCGCGGTAGTCCACCACTAAGTCCTGATAGCCGAATGTCGTTCCACGTTCGGTGATCATCACATTCGGGTTACCGGCCTCTACCACCTTATCCACGGCAAACCGCATCGCCGCAGGCGACAGGAACTGCCCTTTCTTCACGTTGACTACTTTACCGGTCCGGGCGGCGGCCACCAACAGATCCGTCTGGCGGCAGAGGAAAGCGGGGATCTGCAGTATATCCACATATCCGGCAGCCATGGCGGCTTCAGGGGCGGTATGAATATCGGTGACGGTGGGTACGCCGAACGTCTTGTTTACCTTTTCCAACACCTTCAGGGCCTTTTCGTCGCCGATGCCGGTGAAAGAATCCAGGCGCGAACGGTTTGCTTTGCGATAGGATCCTTTGAATGTGTAAGGAATCTTCAGCCTGTCGGTCATTGCGACAATCCGTTCGGCAATCCGCAGGGCCATCTCTTCACCCTCGATGACGCAAGGGCCTGCCAGCAGGAAGAAGTTAACAGCCTCACCCCGGCCCTCTCCAAAGGAGAGGGGGAAGGGGGTTGCTCTCTTTAAATCATTATTCATTATTCTATTTCTATTCGTTATGCTCATTTATTCCATTCTCATGTTCCCGTTATTGAATGTCGTTCAACAGGGTATTGAATGTCGTTCAATAAAAGTGTCCGTATTTACCCATACACAAGCGAAGCCTCTGTGTTTCTCCCGTCTTCATCATTAAAACCTCTGTCTCTCTGTGTTTAATTCAATCCGAAATAATCAGCGTGATCGCTTCCGGTTTGATCCCGATCTCCAGGGGGAAATGTTTGGGCAGCAAACGGCCGTCCAGATCAACGGAAGCATTCCGTGCACGCAGCACCTTTACCTTCTTCGTACGGTAGGACTTCACGAACTTGTGGTTAAGTATCCGTCCCTGAATGAGCATCCACAGTCCGGAAACGATCTGCAGGGCCTGCGGGCGGTAGATGACGGAAACATCCAGCCAACCGTTGTAGGGCACTGCGCTCGGGGTTTGTCCGTATCCGCTGGCGTTGCCCACACAGATGGTCATCACCCGTCCGCGGATGTGCTCACTGTTTATCTTCAAGTGCGTGCGATAGAGTTGCCGTTCAAAGAAAAGCAGGAAGAATGCCGCCAGGTAAGAGATATACTTCACCCCCCAGAACCGTTTGGTCTGGTCTGTGATCTTTACGATACGCGCTCCCAGGCCGATGTTTACCGCATTGAGGAAAAATCTGCGTTCATGTGTCTGTCCATTGAAATAACGGCAGAATCCGGCGTCTATTTTTTTCTTTCTGTGATTGATGATACAATCTACGGCCTTCCTGTAATCGAGGTCTTCGTCCCAATATTTGGCAAAGTTATTGCCTATGCCGTTAGGGATGATACCTATGGCGATCTCGCTCTTATTTTCTGCGTCGGAAGTCATGATGCCGTTGATAGCGTCGTTAAGCGCACCATCTCCTCCGACAATCACAATCGTGCGATAGTCGTTGTCGGCAAGAATTTTGGCTAACCTCTCCACAGAGCCGAAACCTTCGGATTGTACATAGTCATAGGATACTCCTTTACTGTCCATGTACTCCTTGATTTCTTTCCAGCGTTTTTTCGCTTTCCGCGCGCCGGCTTTGGGGTTATAGATCACGCCCCACTTCCTGATGTTTACACTCATATCGTTTAATCCGTTCTTAACTTACGTTGTTTATACTTTGATGGGGGTGCCGCCCAAGCAATGCTTTGACTTCCCGTATTTTTTCTTCCGGCGGAATACCTGCATCAATCCAATGAATTTCAAATCCCCGCCGTTCCATGCCCCTGAACCAGGTCATCTGACGTTTGGCAAACTGATGGATGGCGATTTCCAGTCTGTTATACATCTCATCATATCCGATCCGTCCCGTTACATATAACGTGAGGAACTTATATTCCAGCCCGTAATAGATCAGGTCGGCGGCAGGCGTTCCGCCGTCCAGCAGTCCCTTTACCTCTTCAATCATTCCGCCGTCCAGGCGTTGTTTCAGCCGCCGGCTGATTTTTTCCCTGCGCAATTCACGGCTGATATCCAACCCGATGATGAGGCTTTTTAGCGGGGGGAACGTCCTTTCTTCTGCTTCGTGCGTTGCATGATATTCTTCGATCTCGATGGCGCGAACCGCACGTTTGGCCGTATCCACGTCGGTGGTGTTATGCAATGTTTTACAGGCGCTCAGTATTCCGGTAAGCTCGTCCAGCGTTTTGCCCGCCAACTGCTGCCGGAGTTCCCTGTTCTCGGGCACGGACATCAGCCTATATCCTTTAAGGACAGACTCCAGATACATGCCCGTACCCCCACACAAGATGGGGAGTTTTCCCCTCGATCGTATATCCTTGTATGCGGTAAGGAAATCCCGCTGGTATTCAAACACATTATATTTATATCCCGGGTCGGCAATATCTATCAGATGGCAGGGAATCTGTTTTCCGTTCACCGTGTAATCTTCCCGGTCTTTGCCTGTCCCCAGATCCATGCCGCGGTAGAGTTGGCGCGAATCGGCGCTGATGATCTCCGTATCGAGTTCATCGGCCAAGGCTGCTGCAAATGGCGTTTTCCCTGAAGCGGTAGGGCCTAATATGGTGATCAGTTCATAGTCCGGCATGATCCTTGTTTATTGATATTTCCACAAAGATAGGAATAAATTGAAAGTTGAAAATTGAAAATTGAAAATTACCATGCGGTATCCTTTTTTGAAACGCTTATTAAATTGAAAATTGAAAGTTGAAAATTGAAAATTACCATGCGGTATCCTTTTTTGAAACGCAGATTAACGCGGATTTTCGCAGATTTTTAATTTTAATCTGCGGGAATCTGCGTTAATCTGCGTTTCAAAATCGGGAATCTGCGTTTCAAAATAATGAAAACTTAGTTAACTTTGTGCGCTCAAAAACCTAAAACGTAAAAATTCAAATGGTACTACCGGAACTCAAGCGGCGACGCGACAAAATCCGTTCGCTGATGGCTCAACAGCATATCGACGCCGCCTTAATGGCTTGCAACGTCAATTTGCACTATACCTGCGGACAGATCCTGAACGGATACCTCTACCTGCCCCTGAACTCTCCCGGCCGCATCTTTGTGAAACGCCCCAATAATCTTACGGGCGAACATATCCACCCCATCCGCAAACCCGAACAGATCATTGAAATACTTAAGGAACAAGGCCTCCCCGCCCCCGGAACGATCATGCTCGAAGGAGACGAGCTCTCATGGAGTGAATACAACCGTCTGGCGGCGATGTTTCCAGGGTCTGAAGTCGTAAACGGCACGCCCGTCATCCGTCAGGCGCGCAGCGTTAAGACGGAAATGGAAGTAGAGATGTTCCGCCGCGCGGGAATGGCGCATACCAGGGCTTATGAAAATATCCCGTCGGTCTACCGCGAAGGGATGACGGATGTCGAACTCTCTATTGAAATAGAGAGACTGATGCGCCTGGAAGGCAATCTGGGCATCTTCCGTACATTCGGCCGGAGCATGGAAATCTTTATGGGCAGCCTGCTGGTTGGCGACAATGCCGCCGAGCCGTCGCCTTTTGATTTTGCGCTGGGGGGCAAGGGTACCGACCCGTCCATGCCTGTCGGCGCCAGCGGCGTCCGGATTCAAAGGGGCCACACTGTTATGGTAGATTATGGCGGTAACTTCAACAGCTATATGTGCGATATGACCCGCGTGTTCTCCGTTGGCCGGTTACCCGAAGAAGCATACATGGCGCATCAGGTTTGTCTGGACGTTCAGGAAACGGTGGTTTCCCTGGCCAGGCCGGGAGCGATCTGCGAGGAGTTGTACAACGCCGCCGTGGAGGTGGTAGCCAAAGCCGGACTTTCCGGTTGCTTCATGGGGATCGGCCAGAAGGCCGGGTTTATCGGCCACGGCATCGGATTGGAAATTAACGAAGCTCCGGTGCTCGCCCCCCGTATAAAAACGGAGCTGGAAGCCGGAATGGTATTTGCCCTGGAGCCTAAGATCGTACTGCCGGGAATCGGCGCGGTAGGTATCGAAAACTCCTGGGCGGTAACGACAGAAGGGGTTGAGAAGCTCACGCCCTGCAGGGAAGAGATCGTAGACTTGCTGGGATAATCCTTTCCGGTTCCGCATCAGCGCTTGCCGGAAGGGCCGGGTTTCAATCCCATCTTCCCGGCCTTTTCCAACATATACCGGTAGGCGGCTTCGTACTCATTGGGAATCACCCCGTCCAGAATGGCGTCTTTGATCGAGCTTTTCAGGGATCCGACTTCACGGCACGGCTTCAGGCCAAACAGTTCCATGATCTCCTCGCCGCTGATGGGGGGTTGGAAGTTACGAACCCGGTCCTTCTCCTCAATGTCTTTCAGTTTCTGACGCACCAGACGGAAATTGTTCAGGAAACGCTCTTTACGCCCGCTGTTCTTAGAGGTGATATCCGCCTCGCAAAGCGTCATCAGGTCGTCGATGTCATCGCCCGCTTCAAACAACAAACGGCGTACGGCAGAGTCTGTCACTTCCTCATCGGCTATGGCGATGGGACGCATGTGCAAACTCACTAATTTCTGAACGTACTTCATCTTCTCATTCATGGGAAGTTTCATTTCCCGGAAGATGTCCGGCACCATCTTCTCACCGATGAAGTTATGATTATGGAACGTCCAGCCGGCGCGGGGCTCCCAGCGTTTGGTCGCCGGCTTGGCAATATCATGCAACAACGCCGCCCAGCGCAGCCAGAGGTTGCCGGTCTGTTTACTGATGTTATCCAGAACCTCAAGGGTATGATAAAAGTTATCCTTATGTCCGCAACCATTCTTTACTTCAACGCCCTGAAGTGCGTACAGCTCCGGGAAGATCACCGCAAGCAGCCCCGAACGTTCGAGGTCGATAAAGCCCCTGGATGGTGCGGGAGAAAGAATTATTTTGTTCAATTCGTCGGCGACACGCTCTTTGGATATGATCTTTATCCGCTCATGATTACGGGATAAGGACTCGAACGTCGCATCGTCCGTATAAAAGTTAAGCTGAGTGGCAAAGCGGATGCAACGCATCATCCGCAAAGGGTCGTCACTGAACGTCACATCGGGGTCGAGCGGCGTACGGATTGTCTTTTCCTTCAGGTCGGACATGCCGCCGAACGGGTCGACCAACTCGCCAAAACGCTCTTTGTTCAGGCACACGGCCATCGCATTAATGGTAAAGTCCCGGCGCTCCTGATCGTCCTGCAACGTGCCGTCTTCCACCACCGGCTTACGCGAATCCCGCCGGTAAGACTCCTTGCGCGCACCGACAAATTCGACTTCCATATTCCCATATTTAACCTGCGCCGTACCGAAGTTCCTGAAAACGGTCACTTTGGCCGGCTTCCCTATCCCGGCGCCGAAGGCTTCGGCCATTTCAATGCCGCTTCCCGCCACAACCACATCAATGTCTTTGGAAGGACGCCCCAGAAATATATCCCGTACATATCCGCCCACGACATAACATTCAAGTCCCAGACGATCGGCCGTTTCCGACAACGTATGGAATATGCTGCGATCAAAACTCTGCTTTAATTCTTCGGGTGTGAGGTCAATCATTACTTTCTTTTATTTTTTTTCAGGATGCAAAAATAAGGTTTTAGTCTCTAAAATCGTACTTTTGCGAATAGATTTAAAAAGAACCGAACATGGAAAAACGGATTTCCCTACTGTTTGCAACTGTGTTGCTGCTCTCCTGCGGAGACGGAACGGAGAAAAAGGCGGCCGGAAGAGTTCAATCAGCCCGTCAGGCTTTTGAATCCGGTAACTTCAACAGGGCTAAAACAGAAATAGACAGCATTAAAATACTCTACCCCAAAGCGTTCCATGCGCGGGCGGCGGGTATCCGGCTGATGCAACAGGTAGAGCTGAGGGAGCAACAGATAACGCTCGCTTATTTAGACAGTGTACTTACGGAAAAGCAGGCCGCTTTTGAGGAGGTCAGAAGTAGGTTCGTGCTGGAAAAAGATACGGCATACCAGCAGACGGGCCATTACCTCTGGCCCACGCAGGTGGTCGAAAAGAACCTGCACCGTTCTTACCTGCGCTTTCAGGTAAACGAAAGAGGGGTGATATCCATGACCTCTGTCTACTGCGGAGCGTCCGACATTCATCATGTGGCCGTCAGGGTCATCGCCCCCGACGGAACGTTTGCAGAAACTCCGGCATCTGACGACAGCTACGAGACAACGGTTTCGGGCGAGAAGATTGAAAAGGCCGACTACCTGATGGGGCGGGACGGAAGCGTTATGGGGTTTATCTACCTGAATCATGACAAAAACCTGCGGATAGAGTATCTGGGAGACAGGAAATACGTCACCGCCATGCCGGCCGCAGATCGCCGGGCGTTGAAGGAGACGTATGAACTTTCGCAAATCCTGTCGGCCATCGAACAGATCGGAAAGGAAAAAGAAGAGGCCGGTCTGAAGATCGGATTTATCACCCGCAGAATAGAAGAAAGCAGGAAAAAGGAGTTATCCGAATGAACGTAAGATTAGAAGAACTGCAGGAAAGCGATCTGCCTTTCGTAAAGGAGATATACGACTATTACACGCTCCATACCACCGCCGTCTATTCCATCAGGCCGGTGAGTATGGAAGATATCCGGACGTTTCTCCCCATTCACGACCCGGTTTACCGCTCTTATCTCATTAAATCTCCCGGGGATGAAACGATCGGGCTTTGCTATTTCAACCGGTTCAAGCCGCGTGAGGCCTACCGTATCACGGTTGAGCTGACCATTTACCTCAGACAGGAGTTTACCGGCAAAGGATATGGAAGCGATGCGATGGAACAACTGGAAGAAATCATCAGGGCCGGAGGCTTCCACAGTGTCGTGGCGCTTGTAGGGGGTGAGAACGAAGCCAGTATCCGTTTATTTGAAAAGTGCGGATACGCGTGTTGCGCGCACATCAAAGAAGCCGCAGAGAAGTTCGACCGTAAACTGGACCTGAAAATCTATCAGAAAATACTGAACCCGTAGTACTCGGATTGCCGTACGCAAGGTCACAACCGCTTGAAGGCCTGCTTGATCACCTGTTCCACCGGCGCCTGCGGTTCTTCCTTCAGAATGGCCACCACCACCTTCTGTGAAGGGGCAGCGGCAAAGCCTAACATGGTCAATGCGGCGACAGCCTCCTCCAGCACTGCGCTATTGCCGCCGGACACGGACGCTCCGCCGTCTATGGATGCGGCGCCGGTGCGTATCTTGTCTTTCAGTTCCACAATGACACGCTCCGCCGTTTTCTGCCCGATACCTTTCACGGTCTTCAGCATGGTTACGTTTCCGGCGCTTATCACCTGGCAAAGCTCTGCCGGACTCAACGCCGAAAGTATGGTCCGCGCCGTATTTCCACCGATTCCCGACACGGTGATCAACAAAAGGAAAAGCTCACGCTCCTGTTTGTCGACAAAGCCGTAAAGCACGTGGGCGTCTTCACGGATGGCCTCATGGATGTATAACTTGCATCCGGACTTCCCCTGTATGGCGGAGTAGGTGTTCAGGGAAATATTCACCGCATAACCTACCCCATTACAATCTATTACTGCGACGGCCGGAGTCAGTTCGGCCAATTCGCCCTTAACATATTCAATCATAGTTCAAAGATACGTGATATTTCCGGGATATGACGCAAAAACGCCGTCGAAACGATTTCCGCCGAAAAGAATCTCTGACACGGATTTCACGGATGACACGGATTTTAAAAACACGGATTTAATTTTGTATCCCGGAAGTCATTTTTATGCTTGCTACACGTGTAGCCAGTCCAAAAAAAAAGTTTTTATGCTTGCTACACGTGTAGCCAGTCCAAAAAAAATTATTTTTCATACTTGCTACACATGTAGCAGTCAAAAAAAATTATTTTTCATACTTGCTACACGTGTAGCAGTCAAAAAAAATTATTTTTCATACTTGCTACACGTGTAGCAGTCAAAAAAAAATATTTTTCATACTTGCTACACGTGTAGCAGTCAAAAAAGTCACCGTGAGTAACAACTACGCCGACCGTGCCTGCGGGCGGTGCGTCCGGGAATAAAGGCCCGAAGGGAGGTAAAACTAAAAATCCGTGTTTTTATAATCCGTGTCATCCGTGCAATCCGTGTCAGAGATTCTTTTAGACACGGATTACACGGAAGAGCACGGATTTTTAATCCTATAATTATAATCTCAGAAATTTGTGAAAACTAAGAAGCTGTTTGCCGGAACCTTGACCTGTTGGCTTGTCGTTTCAACATTGAGCGGATTTCCATCCATATAATTATGCCAACCATCGGTCGACGGGAAAGTCAGCGCGCAAGTGATTTCGGCAGTCGTAAAATTGGCCGCAACCACCAGCCCCTTACCATCATGCGTCCGCAATGACAATGTTCGCCCGTTCGTCCAATTGGCCTCTTCCACCGCCCAGACAAAGGTGGATTCCGCATCAAACAGCTGAGGCGCATCGGCGCGCAACGCAATGAGTTTGCAGTACGTGTCATACAAGCCTTTGCGGTTCGGGTCTTCCGCATACTCCCACCGCACGGGCTTCCTGCCGGTACGTCCGTTCTCTTCTATGGATACGTCATAGCCCAATTCGCCGAACTGCCAGATCATCTTCGGCCCGGGAACGGTGAAGAACAACGAAGCGTTGGCGCCCAATTGTTTCATGCGGGTGGACAGAACATTCTTCACGGCATCGACGCCCCATTCGATCTGTTTATACGAAACACGCTCTTCGTCATGGCTTTCCATATAGCCCACCCAACTGCCGAAAGGCATGGTTGCGCCTTGGGTCGCAAGCGCCGTGAAAGCGCTGCCGTCTTTATATCCCATACCCGTCTGGCAATACGCATAGTTCAGGTTGCGCCAAAGTTGCATACCCGCTTCGGCAAGCGCTTTCTCTTCCCTCTCTTCGGCGAAATGTTCGAGGATAACGATTGCTTCGGGGTTAACGGCTTTGATTGCAGCGTGATAGTCCTTGAAAATATCGATGCGGCTCTGGTCGTAATCGGACGCGGTCGATTCGGTGCTCTTCTTCTGCGTGAAACCCTTGCCAAGGTCGAACCGGAAACCGTCTACGTGGTATTCTTCAAGCAGGAAGGCGAGATTGCGCTTCACAAATTCACGCACCAGAGGCGATTCGTGATTGAAGTCATGGAACACGCTATACGGGTGCGGAGCGTCGACATTGAACCAGGGATTGTTGCTCGCCGTCTTGTTGGTCACCGGATTCCAGTAAAGTCCGGCAAACGGATGCGCTCCGGTGGCATGATTATAAACCACATCGAAGATGACGGCCATATCCCGCCTGTGACATTCATCGATAAACTCCTTATACCTCTGTTTGTCGCCATAAGCCTTGTCCATAGCGAAGTAGAAACACGGGTTGTATCCCCAACTGTCGTTGCCGTCGAACTCCTGAACGGGCATCAGTTCAATGGCGTTCACGCCCAGCGTCTGCAGATAACCGAGCTTATCCATGGCCCCATTGATATCACCCGTAGCGGTGAAGTCACGCAGCAGCATTTCGTAAATGATCAGGTTGTTCCTATCCGCAATCTTATAATCGGGGAACCGCCAGATATACGCGTCCGGCTCTATCCTGAAGGTCGAAAGGATACCGGCAGTCTTACCCGAAGGATAAGAACGTAAACCCGGATAAGTCGAAGCGGAAATCTCCGCATCCGCCGGATCGATCACCTTCTCCGTGTATGCATCGGCCAAACGGACATTCCCGCCGGTCTTCGTACCCACGTAATATTGGAAAGCATATTCCTTCCGTGCATCCAGCCCCGTCAGGGTGTACCACCAGCAACCGGCAGCCTCGTCACGCTTCATCTGGTAACCGTTATCTATCTTCCAGTCATTAAATTCACCCATAACGTAGGCGTACTCCTTATGCTCACCCTTCGTATCCTTGTCATAAAGCACAAGGGTCACGGTAGAGGCGTCTATTTTATTAATACCCTCTCTGGTTCCGGCAGGCCGGGCTTCAAGCGCAACGGTAGCCGGCTGGAAAGTCTTGTCGGTCACGGCGATAAAAGCATCGGATTCCTGCTTTGCGCCGTCGGAACTTCTGAATACAACACCGATTTTCTGTATCGGCATGCCGTTAGTCACGCCAAACCAGGAACGGATGGACGAAGAAAGGGAAAGACTCCAGACATTCTCTTCCTCTTTGGTCATCCTGCACTTACTGATATTCTCACTCCAGCCTGCGGGAACAAACAACCAGTCGCTTCCTTCCACAATTCCGATATGCGCATATACATCGCCCGTATATCCATAAAGCGCAGAAGTCTTGGCCGCCTTAAAAGTGATCGTCGCCCCGGCCGTATCTTCGAGGGATTCGGGAGAAAGGGTTATCCCATCGGGAATGGGGTCGGGAGGAATTACGGGGTCTTTATCGTCCGAACAAGCGGCGAACAGGAATAAAAAGACAAAACATATTCTCGCTGAGAGTTTTCTCTTCATGGTTACTTTCATTTATTCGATTAATAAAAAAAAGGCCGCCCCGTTACGGACGGCCTGTGCTGTTACATGATAAACTTATTGAATCCGCCCGGTGCCGTCACTGAACTTGAGATAAGCCTTCTGTCCGGCAGTAACCGGCACTGACTCCTGGTCGCCACCATTTCCACGGTAAGCAATCGCGCCGCCGATGATATTAAACTCCGTTTGCCACCAGTCCGCACCCGGAATAACCACCGACATCCGGAGATTACCATCACTAACGAAAGCCGGAGAAACAAATTCGCCCGTAGCATCGGCAGGAACGGTGAACTTGTCGGCCGCATTACTTCCCGGACTCCAGCCACCAGAAGCGACATCGCCCACCAACCAGATTTCAGGCTCAAGGAATTCAACCGTATAACTTCCGTCGGATGGCGAAGTAGTCACCACAATCAGATACCAACCGGCTGTTCCGACTTTAATATTGCCTCCACTGTCGGAAAGTCCGGCCCGGTCAATAGATTCCTGTGACAGGTTAGCAGCGCTAAAACCAAAATCACCATCCCACGCTTTCACCGGACAGAACTTGATATCAGCATCAACCGGCAAATACAGTATAGACCAAAACTTACCATCGACATGGGTTTTAACCATTCCTTCGCCTACATTATCCCAATTCCAGTCCCATGGACTGCCAATCATATACATATTCTCCGGCATTACGGGCGCCGAGCTGTCTCCCGTACGAACCGCTTTCGCCTTAAACGTTCCGGTACGCAGGTCTAATTGCAGCGTAATTTCATACATACCTCTCTGATCGATAGCGAAGTCTTCACCACCGGCTTCACATTCCGTGAGCGTAGCGCCCAGACTGACCGCTTCCACCAATCCTCCCATATTCGAGTGGAATTTAACGGTTCCACCTCCATAAGGAACTTCAATTCCCCAGTCATGATAACGGAACTTCATTGATTTCTTATCCAACTCGGTGTTGGTCAGTTTCAGCTCCACAAGGGCTTGATTCTCGTCGAACGACGGAGACATTACCGTTTCCGAATTCCATCCGCCTGCGGTTGCATCGCCAATAATACCGAACTGTGCCGGTATAATGGTAACCTGATTATCCGCATTGTTTGTCACTACATAATAGAGGCCATCACTTG
The DNA here is from genome assembly GCA_031258135.1 of Mediterranea sp. (in: CFB group bacteria). Taxonomy (GTDB): domain Bacteria; phylum Bacteroidota; class Bacteroidia; order Bacteroidales; family Bacteroidaceae; genus Bacteroides. The sequence continues at coordinate 9,807 of JAIRNG010000113.1, read as the reverse complement.
GTACCGTAAATGCAGGCCCATCAACTTGCAAACTTACGGTCTCGAAAGGAGAAGAAGCCACAACGGCGCCCTTACCGTAAGATACTTCATTACCTTCCGCATCTATCTTAAGGATGGTAAAGCCGCCTCCGGATTTGATCCAGGTATAAATACCGGTTACACTTGACGCCTCAACCGCATTATCTCCCATATCCTGAGTGACCGCTTTCAACGCGGAGGAAGTCGCTACCGCACTATAGATCAAAGCATCTCCTGTTACATAAACACCCGGCTGGACATCAGTAACGATCTTCCAGTTATCATTGTCTTCACAACCGCTTCCAACAGTCAGAATCAGAAGGAAAGCAGTCATATATTGAAATATCTTTTTCATATTCTTAGTCATCTTGATTAAAGGATTAATATATTAATATCCATGATTTTGACTCAACTTCGTATTCAGATTCAGCACGTCTTCGTGAATAGGGAATACCGTAGTATAACCCTTATCTTCATTCGCCAGTTGAGGACGATCGGTATAGCTTCCGGTGAACTTGCCGAAACGAACCAGATCCTGCCGGCGCAGTCCTTCCCATGCAAATTCACGCAGACGTTCTTCCAACAAGCGGTCTAACGTCGCAGTCATACTGTCATTCAATCCAACGCGGTCACGTACTGCCTGCAGTTCGGCATCACCGTTCCCGCCATCTCTGACTTTGGCTTCACTCTTCATTAAAAGCACGTCGGCATAACGGAACAAAACGATGTCATTGCTTTGCAACTTACCGTCGTTTGTTGCAGCCGCATCCAGCTCATATTTTTTCATACGCGCTCCGGCGGTCTTCTCTGCAGCCTTACCACTCAAATCCAACGTAATTTCAGAAGGAAAATACTCCAAGTCCGTACCATCATCCATTTTAATAAATCCATTAGGACCTTCTACCTTACCCGCATAATAAGTTATTTCAAAACGCGGGTCTACAGAAGCCGTTCCATAACCGAAAGCATCCAACGCTTCTTTTGTTGCCGACGCACCATTCCATCCACCCTGTCCGTAAGCATTACCATGATTATAGTGGCGTGAACGGATCAGATTATAGAACTCATTGGTATAGGCCGTAGCATCCATCGGAATAGTAAAGATATTCTCTACAGAACTTTCATTCTTCAAAGAAAAGTTTGAAGCAAAATCCGGAGCGAGCGTATATCCCAAAGCAGCAATCTTTTCACAATATGCCACAGTAGCCTGCCAAGCATTTTTCTCTGCGCCATCTACTGTGAATTTGATATTCTTTCCATCGGGACGATTGCTGTCTATCCAATTGTCATCCGTATAAACTTCCGAATTTAAAGCCAGTTTAGCAAGCAGGAAATATCCCACAGGTTTTGTTATACGACCGTAATAGGGTCCGGTCGAATTACTATGCGCATCATTTAAAGATTCTACAGATTCTTCCAACTCCGTCCGTACAAAGTTAAAAACCGCACTGCGCTCCGACTGCACCACATCTTCCATAGCCATACTTGACGATGTTACCAGCGGTACACGGGCAAACATATCCAACAAATAATAATAGTACATGGCGCGGAATGCCCTTACCTCTGCAATATAGGCAGGATATACAGCGCTTTCCGGATCGCCTTCATACAATTCTTTTAATTTATCTAATGACTGATTTGCTAAAGCGATCACCCTGTATAAATAATCCCAGGAACTTTTAACCAAGTCATTCTTTGTTCCCCACTCGTGTTTGAATATTCCTCTCCACAAGCCACCGTCATCCCAGTCACCACCACGGGTAGGAAGTACAGCCTCATCTGTAGTAAATGTATTGAGGTCGTAAAGTCCGCGGTCCGTACCTTGCAAACCACTGCCGCCGCCATTAGCGCCGACTTGGGTATACAGGGAAGCCACATAAGTCAGATAAACCAGCATAGGGTTTTTACCTGCCTCTTCTTCAGAAATTTGATCTCTGGGGTGTTCTTCCAGAAAAGAATTACAGGAAGAAAACGTCAGTAATGAAACTGCTGCAATCAGCAATCCATAGATGATATTCTTATTCATAATCGTAATCAATTAAAAGTTAACACTAAGTCCTAATGAGAATGTACGTGATAACGGATAGAAACGTTTGTCGTCTACACCCAGATCACCTCCTACAGTCGTGCTATTAATCATAGGCGACAAACCGGAATAGTTGGTTATGGTTGCAATATTATTAACAGAGAATGTTAAACGCATGGTATTGATATACTTCATTCTATCCGTATTTATATTCCAACCTAATGTTACATAGTCAAAATGCAAATAATCACCTTTTTCCAACCAATAATCGGTTACGGTCTGATCTTTAATGTTTTTAGCCGGCGCATCTGCCATTACATTATATGTCGGGAACTGGCTCATATTCATATATGAAAGTGACGTTCCGTTATATATCTTATGCCCAAAAGCGCCATTCATCTGAACCTGAAGATCAAATCGCTTGTAACGGAAACCGATATTAGCTCCTAAAAGGACTTTAGGCATAGCCTGTCCGGCAATATATCTGTCTTTTCCATCAGCCAAATCAACACCTTCCGTGCCGTCAATATCCAGAATATTATAGGTATAGTCACCGAAACCGTTATCAATCAACCCGTTTGATTCAGGCAAATAGAATACACCGACGGGTTGCCCGACCATTTGATAAATCACTTGATTATATCCGCCAATAAAGCCGGCGCCATTCATACCGCCAAGATTCATATATTCCTTAGCCGTCATTTCCTGCCCCATATATGTTCCATTCAATGAAAGGAGTTTATTCTTCTGATAAGCGCCATTTACATTGATATTCAGTTCCATATCCCTGGTCTTCAACGGGGTAACGCCTATAGCCAATTCCACACCGGTATTTCTCATTGCCCCCATGTTAGCCAACAGTGTAGGATATGTAAAAGGAGGAACTTTCACGTCATAGTTGTAGAGCAGATCGGTGGTTTTAGAGTTATAGTAGTCAAACACCACCGTCAAACGATCGTCAAACAAACCCAAATCAAAACCAATATCAAAGGTTTTCTTTACTTCCCATTTCAAATCCGGATTATAGTTACGCTCAACACCCATAGTTACATAAGGAACTCCATCAACAGTGGTTATACCATTAGGCCCCATCAGAGCAAGAGAGTTGTAGGAGCTAATAGCATCCTGATTACCGGAAAGTCCGTATCCGGCCCTTAACTTCAACTGGCTAACCTGATCGATGTCTTTCATAAAGGCTTCATTACTTACCACCCACGCTAAAGAAGCGGAAGGGAAAAACGCCCATTTATTGTTAGCGCCTACTTTGGAAGAACCGTCAGTACGCAAATTCACAGTGGCAATATATTTATCATCATATACATAGTTGAAACGTCCCATGAACGATGACAGCTTATTATCATTTGAATACGAGGTGCTATCTCCCCACTTCCACACAGCACCGGCTTTCAAGTTGTTATAACCAAAAGCATCTGTGGAGAATCCACGTACGGTAGATCCGAAACCTGTGTAGATATTCTTCTGAACTTCCGCCAAAGCCAATAAATCAAAATAATGCTTGTCTATTGCTTTTTTATAATTCAGCATCATATTACCCATGATAGCCTCAGACTTATTATCGTTTCTTACAGCCTCGCCACGATTACTCTGTCCCGCCTTAATGGTCATTGGAGTGTACTTTTTGTTTTCCTTTACATTATAAGTATAGGAACCAAAAGCGCTCAATTTCAACCCTTCAATAATGGTCCATGTGATACGTGCATTCGTATTTATAAATGCATTGACTTCACGGTCATTAATATCCAGTCGACCCAATGGATTTTGCACTTCATTTGCATCGGCGTTCTCATCCCATTCACCCGTATCCGGATTTATGAAATTTGGAAAAGTCGGATTATATGAAGCTGCAGAATAGAACGTTTTTTGATAGTCATTTATATATCTGCTTTTCTTAACTGACCCAAACATACCAAACTCTATCTTTACTTTATTGTCGAACATGGTTTGAGCTGCATCCAACTTTGCCGTAAAATTCTTCATATTATTATTTTTAATAATACCTTGTTGGTCAATCATACCAATAGAAGCACGGTAGTTGGAATCTTCATTACCACTGGAGAATGATATACGATGATTTTGAGTGTAGCCGGTACGTTGCATTTCTTCGATAAAGTTTGTATCATATTCTTTATCCAGGATCGTAAGACCTTTTTCCGTTGCTACCGCTCTATACTGTGCAGCATTTAGCATATCAAGATTCTTGTAAATAGTCTCAATACCAAAACTACCATCGTAGCTTAAGCTTTTTACCCCCATTTTACCTTTGATAGTAGTCACTACAAGCACACCGGATGCACCGCGAGAACCATACTGAGCAGTTTCCGAAGCATCTTTCAATACCGTAAAACTCTCAATATCAGATGGAGAAATAGCATTTAACATAGCCAAATCACCAAAGACCCCATCAATAATTACCAGAGGATCATTTCCTCCGGTAAGAGAAGTCGTACCACGTACGCGAATAGCAGGTGAAGCAGTTGGGTCACCACCCGTCTTCTGGATATTTACACCTGCTACTTTACCTTTAATAGCTTGCAATGGGTTTATAACTACCCCTGCATTCATTTCTTCCCGGCCTACACGTTGAATAGCGCCGGAAACCGTTCTTTTACTACCCACAGCATAACCAATAACTACAACATCATCCAACAATTCGGAATCTTCTACTAATGTTGCGTTAATTGTAGGATCAGTCACAACAATGGATAATTCTTTGTAGCCAATAAAAGAAATCAGGAGTGTCTCCCCTTTGTTTGCATTAAGAGTAAAATTACCGTCAAAATCAGTAATAGTACCCACATTAGTACCTTTCAGTAAAACATTGGCCCCGATCACGGGTTCCCCTGTTGAGTCCATTACATGCCCCTTTACAGCAATCTGCTGGGCATAAACGCCTAACGACAAGAACATCCCTATTAAAAAGGGCAGAATCATTCGATAGATTCTAAGATTAACTTGCTTCATGCATCTAAATAATTAAAGTTAACAATATGAACTTTTCTATTTCTCTTAAAAAGAAACGCGATCTAACTAACGGTTTCTTCTGTCAAATGTATGATTTACATTATATATGCTTAACAACCATTTTGGTAAATCTGCATATCTGGTTATGCAATCGTTTGCATGCCCCTGTTGCGCCACACTCATTTTCCGAATAAGCGACTCTATTTAATTATGCAAATCAGAAGTTGTTATGTACTAAAACAAAATTAATTTATATAGTTATATCAATAACAGATGGGTACGCAGATGACATGGATTAAGCGGATGAACACGGACAGTTAAATTGAAAATCCGTGTTCATCCGCTTAATCCGTGTTATCCGTGTACCCATCATCTTAGCATTAATTACTATACATTTATTTTAAATAAAACAGTCGAATTTCTTTTTTTGTTTTGCTGTTCGTCGTTTTCTATCTAACTTTACCTTAATTTTGAATAATACATGCCATGAATAACCCGCAGATAACGATCAAAGACATAGCTAAAGCATTGGGTGTATCCCCATCTACTGTGTCAAGAGCTTTAAAGGATAACCCTGATATTAGCAAGGAAACAAAAGAGGCAGTACATAAATATGCACAAAAGCATCGTTATAAACCGAATGTATTAGCGCTCAACCTGCGTACAAGTCGTTCAAACACGATTGGGGTTATCATACCGCAACTTGTACACCACTTTTTTTCTTGTGTGCTAAGCGGGATTGAAGTTACGGCGGCAAAGACCGGCTACAACATCCTGGTGGCGCAAAGCAATGAAAAGTATGAACGTGAAGTAAAAATAGTACATTCATTTCTGGCGGCCAGAGTTTGCGGAGTGATCGCTTCGTTAGCCAAGGACACGGTGCAGTACGATCATTACCAGGAATTGCTTGACCATAATATTCCTATCGTCTTTTACGATCGCATCTGTACCGGGCTTCATACAGAGCGCGTAGTTGTAGATGATTATGCCGGTTCATTCGGCGCAGTGGAATATCTGATTCAAACCGGATGCAAGCGGATATTCTTTTATAGCGGACCTCCACATCTGGAGATTTCTAAAAACAGACGTAACGGTTATTTGGATGCCATGAAGAAATATAAAATCCCGGTGGATGACCGTATGATAAAGTTCTGCGACACACGGGAACAAGCGATCGCAATCACCCCTGATATTCTGGAAGAAAAGAATCGCCCGGACGGATTCTTCGCTATCAACGATGAAACAGCCTCGGGCATATTATATGCTTGCAAACAAGCCAAATTGAAAGTTCCGGATGAAATTTCTATCTGTGGTTTTACTGATGGGGCCATTGCTCAAAACACAGACCCCAAGTTAACCACCATAGAACAGCATGGGGAAGAGATTGGCGAAAGCGTTATCAACCTGTTAATCGACAAGATAGAAGGGAAAAAAGAAAAAAGTTCCAATAAGATCGTACGAACCAATCTGATCATACGGGGAACGACTAAATAATTATAAAACGTTAATACCATGAAAGCAAAACCTGATTTAAGTTTTTGGAAGCTATGGAACATCAGCTTCGGTTTTTTCGGCGTTCAGATTGCCTACGCATTGCAAAGCGCTAACATCAGCCGCATATTCGCGACACTGGGAGCAGATCCGCACAATTTGAGCTATTTTTGGATCCTTCCTCCATTGGCAGGGATCATCATACAGCCCATAGTCGGTTCGGCCAGTGATAAAACATGGACCCGGTTCGGACGTCGTATCCCTTATCTATTCATCGGTTCGGTAATTGCGGTCATTGTCATGTGCCTGCTGCCTAATGCAGGTAGCTTCGGAATGACGGTGGGCACGGCAATGATTTTCGGGCTTGTATCGTTAATATTTCTGGATACGGCAATCAATATGGCTATGCAACCCTTTAAAATGTTGGTAGGCGACATGGTCAACGAAAAACAAAAAGGACTGGCCTACTCTATTCAAAGTTTCCTTTGTAATGCCGGAAGCCTTGTCGGATATTTATTTCCTTTTATTTTTGCGGTTATTGGTATTGCCAATACGGCATCTGAGGGAGTTATTCCTGATTCCGTTATTTTCTCATTCTATATCGGCGCCGTCATTCTGATTCTATGTGTCGTATATACAACAGCTAAAGTCAGGGAGATGCCCCCCAAAGAATATGCCGGGTATCATGGTATTGCAGAAAAGGAGAAGAATGAAAAAACAACGATGTTCAAACTATTGGTAAAAGCGCCTAAAGTATTCTGGACTGTCGGATTAGTACAATTCTTCTGTTGGGCCGCTTTCATGTACATGTGGACCTATACAAACGGCAGTATCGCTTTCCATGTTTTCGATACGCCGGTCAAAGAAGCTATGGACGAATCAACTCAACTGATGAAAGTTGTACTCGATACTCAGACCAATCAATATCAGAACGCGGCCAACTGGGTCGGTATCCTGTTTGCCGTACAAGCCATCGGATCAGTTATCTGGGCGGCGGTTATCCCTTTCTTCAGAAACCGGAAACTTATTTATTCTTTAAGTCTCATGTTGGGCGCTACAGGTTTCATCTCGATTTCGTTCATACACGATCAATACGCATTGTTCGTTTCATTCCTGTTCATCGGTTGCGCATGGGTGGCCATGCTGGCGCTGCCTTTCACGATTCTTACGAATGCCTTATCGGGTAGCCGTATGGGTACTTACCTGGGACTATTCAACGGAACGATTTGTATTCCCCAAATCGTAGCGGCTTCATTGGGTGGCGTGATACTTAGCTTATTCACCCCACAGGGAGGATTTGCTCCTGAGATCAATATGCTTGTCCTGGCAGGTGTTTTACTGATCGTTGGCGCTGTCTGTGTTCATTTCATCAAAGAAACATCGGCTAATCAGACAGGATATCAACCGGTATAATATAAAACAGCCGGAGCTATCCATTTAAGGTCAACTCCGGCTGCATAAAACAAAACTATTGTTTTCAACTATATATCACCCATACGTTTCATTTCAAGATATCATCGTCGCTTAACGGCGTATATGGCCCGTCTTTTACTTCAAAAATAACGGAATCAGGGGCTAATACCTCAATCGTATGCCATTGCCCCGAAGGAATATGAACGCCATAATTCCCTTGGGACGGATTTAAGACAACACTTTCAATAACCTTCTTGCTATCATCATAATACAGGACTTTCAACTCTCCCTGAAGCAGGATATAAGTCTCCGCTGTATGTTTATGCCTATGAACAGGCAAAGCTGTTCCCATTTGCAAGGCATTAAGCAGACGTTGGGCCGGCGCCTCCGGTGTCGCATGAAAGTTATAGTTCATCCGCAAACGCTCACTCTCCTGCGCCTGCTTACTTACCTCATTCAGAAGTTCATTATCGATTAATTGCATAAGTATTTCGTTTTTAGATTATTCAGATGCAAATGAAAGTATTTTTTCATAAATACCACATAAAAAGCACTCAATAAAAGAATCGAGGTCAGCAAATACCAACACCCGCAATTATACGAATGTACCGCAACAAATCCCACGGCAATAAGCGCCTGCACACACATATAGATCAGTGAAACAACAACATGAGGTATCTTCAACTCATTCGCCATGAGCTGATAGACATGCTTCCGATGCGGCAAACTGATATTTTCATGCAACATCACCCGGTGTATAACAGTCAACACGGAATCTACACCATAAACAACCAACAATACGATGTAACTCAAATCCTGTGTCGTCAGTATTAACTGACCCATCAGGAATACTAAAATAAATGCCATACTCACCGACCCCACATCACCGGCAAAACACTTCGCCCGCTTCCGGAAATTAAAGAAGTTGAATACCATCACAGCCAGAATCAATACATAGATAAATTCGATATCTGTAAAACGCACCATAAACTCATCAATATACGCTAAAGCCAATAATACAACCAATGAATACCCCCCTGTAATACCATTAATACCATCCATAAAGTTATATGCATTGATTATTCCGGTACAACAGACCAGCGCAATAACAACATACCACCACGACCACTGCATATCAAGCATTCCCCACTGACAAAACATAAATCCCATCCCAACAAAATGGAATATCAAACGGACCTTCTGAGATACAGGACGAATATCGTCTATAAAACTGACAACAGTTATCAAAGTAAGACCGACAACAAACCAGGGATAAACGAACTGAACAGTCAGGAAATAGACCAACACTCCAAGAAAGAAGATAACTCCCCCACCCCGCAACGTAACACGGGTATGAGAACTCCGCTCATTGGGCTTATCTATAATGTTATATTTATCGGCAATCCTGAAATAAAAAAGTTCTGCCAGGAATAGCAGAACGAAGATGAGAACAAAATACATGAGTATGCTTTTTATTTTCTTGTATCCGAATCAAGGAATGACTGAATTGTCTTTGTTAAACCGTCCTTTGCTGTAACCGGCAGAGTTTCAATTCCTAATGCTTTCTTAATTTTAGCATTCGAAACCACATAATTCTCCGTTAGCTTCTGTAATCTTTCCGTATTCAGAGGTAAATGCAATAATGTTCCTACTTTTGCGCAACCTCTCATAAAAGAACGATTCAGCTTCCAGACATGTGGTTTCTTATCCATAGCTTCACACATGACTTTAATCAGTACATTGGTAGACAACGCTTCATCATCTCCGATATGATATATCCCCGACTCAATATCTTTAGATATCAAACCATCAATTACATAACAGAGATTATCTATCGAAGTAAACGAACGTTTATTTTCAAAAGCGCCTAAAGGCCA